>NZ_KQ758660.1:0-40297 GCF_001457055.1 Priestia veravalensis
GGACACTCGACTCCTGCGGGAAAGAGAGGGAAAACGGAGATCCCGCAGCGCAGCGAGGAAGCTCAGGTTCCTCCCCGCGGAAAGCGAGTGGCCGTAGCGCAATGGAACGAACGGGTTGAGACAAACCAAAGAGATGGGAACAGCTAGTGTTCGTCTTTTAGAAGCCATCATTTTGTTATGTCCCAAACTCTTTTTATTTGGGTATTTTGGCTTTGCATAAATAACATCACCTTATCTATTTCAATTTTTAACGTAAGATTTATGATTTGACCTTATCATATATATAAAAGGGTTCGTTTTCTATATGATTGTTAGAAGTTCTGACGCATTATATGAAAAGCAACAAGTATATTTACAATGAATAAGGTATAAAATGAAATGAATGTGACAAAACATAACTTGATATGTTATTTTAATTGACTCAATTATCAGAATTATTTATAATTTTACATATAAAATCCGATTTTATTTAGACTGGCTTTTAAGGAGGTGCGAAGTTTGGTAGAAGAAAACAATACACTACGAACAAATGCTTATAGCTACGGGGCTTTTTTTAGAAAAAATCGCTTAATGCAAATGATTCAACAACTAACTGCATGGTTTATTCCGATGAAATCTCAGAAGCAAGATAAAATTGAATCAATGATTTTTATCCAACATATCCCCACATCATTGCCAATAAAGACTACACCCCTACTTTTAGATTCCAACAAACAGTTAGCAATTCTATATTCAGATACTCAAGAACAAGAAGCGGCACAGCTGATTTTTCAAAGTGTGGGATCGCCGTTTAACCTGTTGCCGTATCACGATTATATAAGTAGGTTGAAGAACTATGAGGTATCAACAAATCTAATTCATCCAGAAGAGTTTAAATATGAGGTTAAGTTAAAGACGAAAGATAAAAAAGGACTACATGTACTAGCGGAAGCCCTAAAAAAAAGCGAATAACCATTCAATGGTCATTCGCTTTTTTATTAAGAAAACATTGATGTACTATGCATTGGCTGTAGGCGAGCTTTTGGATCAATATAAGCTTTCGCATTGTTCACGGCTGTAGGACCTTCACCAAATCCTGCAACAATGAGCTTAACTTTCCCGTCATATGTACAAATATCTCCAGCTGCATAAATTCCAGGAATATTTGTTTCTTGCTTGGAGTTAACGACAATTGTATTCTTTTCTAATTCTAACTCCCATTCTTTAATTGGACCTAGCGATGAAACAAAGCCAAAGTTCACAATGACGTCATCAACATCTACCACAATTTTTTCTTCACCTTTGGTATTTTCAAGAACGACTTGTGTAATTCGATCTTCACCAATAAATTCTACGGGGATGTATGGTGTTTTAATATCCACTTTGGAGTTTTTTAATTGTTCTACGCTGTGCTCGTGCGCACGGAATTTATCACGTCTGTGTGTCAGAGTAACTTGCTCTGCAATTGGTTCAAGCATTAATGACCAATCTACTGCAGAATCACCGCCGCCACATACTAATACCTTGCGTCCTTTAAACACATTCATATCATCAACGAAATAATGTAAGTTTGCTTTCTCAAATTGCTCTGCATTCTCTAGCTCGATTTTACGAGGTTTAAAAGCACCGTTTCCAGCTGTGATAATAATTGTTTTTGAATAATGAACTTCTGAATTAGTCGTCAATCGAAAAACACCGTCCGCTTGCTTTTCTACTTTTTCAACTGCTTGTTCTAGCGCAACAGTTGGGTTAAACTGCTTCATTTGTTCTTTTAAATTATTAACAAGCTCTTGTGCACGAATTTTTGGGAATCCAGCAACATCATAAATATATTTTTCAGGGTATAAAGCGGAAAGTTGGCCTCCTAATTGAGGTAGGCTCTCAATAATTTTTACACTAGCTTGGCGCATTCCACCGTAAAATGCAGTAAATAGGCCTGTAGGACCGCCACCAATAATGGTGATATCGTATACTTGTTTATCTTCTTTCATGATTTAGTCACCTCATTCGTTAATTTAGGTTAAAGAAGTCTACTGTTATGATAGCACAATTAAAAGATAAAAATTTATTATAAAGTACTGATGAAGAAAGAAAACTTTTTAACCCTTTTCATACATATGGAAAAAGAAGAAAACAATTTAATAAAATTTCCATTATAGTGAAGAGAGTGAAAATTAAAAAGCTTATAAATCAATGAATAGGTATTGAAAAATAGCTTAAAAAAGCATAATATGTTTCTAGATATAATATCGTTTCAGTAAGGTTTTAGTACGTCATCTTACGTGAAATGATTCACAAACTATATGGAATACAATAAGGTAAAACCGGGAAAAGAAATGGATAGTAACAGCTTTTCTTGTTTACACTAACATAAAAAAGTAGACCTTATTTATAACTTTATGACTTTTAACACAAATATTTGATAACTCTAAACTAAAAAAGGTGGATGACCATTCAATGAAAAAGCCAAAAATTGTTGTCTTAGGTGCTGGCTACGGTGGGATTATGACAACCGTTCATTTACAAAAGAAATTAGGTACCAACGACGCGGAGATTACGCTCGTTAATAAAAATGATTACCATTATGAAACAACATGGTTACATGAGGTTTCAGCAGGTACATTACATCACGACCGTTCAAGGTTTCCAGTGAAAAGTTTAATTAATACGGGAAAAGTAAACTTTGTAAAAGACACTGTAATGGACATTAATACTGCAGAAAAACGTGTTATTTTAGAAAACAGTGAACTCGAGTATGATTATCTAGTTGTTGGATTAGGGTATGAATCTGAAACCTTCGGAATTAAAGGGTTAAAAGAATATGCATTCTCAATTGCTAATATCAATGCTGCACGTCAAATTCGCGAACATATTGATTACGTATTTGCAACGTACAATAATGAACCTGTAAAGCGCGATGAGTTATTAACAATCGTTGTTGGCGGTGCAGGATTTACTGGAATTGAGTTTGTTGGTGAGTTGGCAAACCGCGTTCCTCAGCTATGTAAAGAATTTGATATTCCACGCGAAAAAGTCCGCATTATCTGTGTAGAAGCTGCACCAACGGCTTTACCAGGTTTTGATCCAGAACTGGTTGAATATGCGGTGACACAACTTGAGAGAAAAGGTGTCGAATTCAAAATCGGTACAGCAATCAAGGAATGTACAGAAGAAGGCATCTTAGTTGAAAAAGATGATCAAGTTGAAGAAATTAAATCAGCAACCGTTGTATGGGCAGCTGGAGTTCGAGGAAGTCATATTATTGAAAAAGCAGGGTTTGAAAATAACCGTTGTCGCGTTAAGGTAAGCAACTCTCTGTTAGCGCCAGGCCATGAGGATGTATTTATCGTAGGAGACTGCTCGTTTATGATCAATCCTGAAAACGACCGTCCTTACCCACCAACAGCTCAGGTAGCTATGCAGCAGGGTGAGACATGTGCAGAAAATATCGCACGCTTAATTCGTGGCGAAAAAGAGCTTAAAGAATTTAAAGCAGATCTAAAAGGTACGGTATGTTCTTTAGGACATGATGATGCAATTGGAGTTGTGTATGGCCGTAAATTATTTGGTTCAAGCGCATCATTTATGAAAAAAGTTGTTGATAACCGCTCTTTATTCCTACAGGGTGGAGTAGGTTTAGTTCTTAAAAAAGGGAAATTTAATTTCTTCTAATAAATTGGTGAAAGGAGATTCTGGGGAATCTCCTTTTTTATGTGTAATAAACGAAAAATTCTGTTATTGACGCTGTTTGTGGACTTAAGTACACTTAAAGAAAGAAGGACGGGGAGATGGGTCAAAATGGCAATGAGTGTACCAGAATTAATTATTTCGATGCTGTTATTTTTTGTTTTGTTTTTTGGAATCGGTTTCTTATTGAATATGCTCTTAAGAATGTCGTGGATTATGGCAATTACGTACCCAATTATTGTGATTTTGATTGTGGATGAAGTACGAGCAGCCAAATATGTCCAAGAGCCGTTAGCATCAGTGGCTCAGCTAGGTGAACGATTTCTGTCATTAGCAACTGCAGATATCGTGATTTTGCTATCTGGTTTTCTAGGTGCTCTTATGGCAGGGGTAGCAATCAAAATGCTTAGAGTAAGAGGATACCAAATGTTTTAAGCATGTATTATTGAAAGAACTCCTTCTCATGAGAAAGGGGTTTTTGCTCTTTCTACGCATAATTTGACTTTCCTTTGGAAACAAATAGATTCGTGGGAGGAGTTGGAAAGAGTCAAATGATTAAAACACTAATAAAGCGTATTGTCATGTCTTTACTTGTTGTAGGGGCATTGCTGACAACCTATGAAGCTGTCACAGGAGTACCCGTTACCGTCTTGTTTAAAAGTCTGTTATGGGCTGATTCTACAACTGTTAATCATAGTCTTCGAGTGAATGCTTCTGAGAAGGAAGCATTAGAAATTGAAGAAGCTTTTGATTGGTCAGCTTACCCAAGTCATATCGTATTAGCGACAGGGTATACAGCAGGATATGAATCAACAGGTAAAAATCCTACAGATCCAAGTTACGGAATCACATATTCAGGTGTAAAAGTAAAACGAGACTTATATTCGACAATCGCTGCAGACTTATCAATATTTCCAATTGGTACGATTTTATTTATTCCTGGATACGGATATGGTGTCGTAGCGGATAAAGGTGGAGCAATTAAAGGTAATCATTTAGATTTATATTTTGAAACAGTAGATGATGTTTACGAGATGTGGGGTAAAAAGGAGCTTAGCGTGTACGTAGTTGAAAAAGGGAAGGGAACCTTGTCTGAACAACAGTTAACCGCGCTTAATGAAAACAAATCGATGCAGGTATTTAGGCAAAAAGTTAATTCAGTTCGCTAGAGACTGAGACATAAGTAGTTCAGCCTCTACTATACCTGAACGATTGAGAGTTCATAACTTTTAATCGTTCAGGTTTTTTTGGTTGATTGTGAAAACAATGTTGGAAACAGGGTGGAATGGAGCGTAGGACACTCGACTCCTGCGGGAAAGAGATGGGAACAGCTAGTGTTCGTCTTTTAGAAGCCATCATTTTGTTATGTCCCAAACTCTTTATTTTGGTTGCTATAAATTAGACATAAATGAATGTACTCGTTATTTTTATTTTTTCATGAGACAATGTTACATATAAAGAGCTCTGTAGCTTTTAAGAGATTCGAACATGAAAGGATGATTATAGATGTTTCAGTTACATACTAATCTAAATTTAGAAAGGGAAACAGAAGCGCTAGTAGTAGGTGTTTTTCATAAAAATGATTCATTTGAAGGACCTCTAGAAGAAATCAATGGGATGTTTGATGGCTATCTTTCACAGCTTGTAAAAGCAGGGGACATTAACGTTAATGAAAAGCAGGTTTCAGTTATTCCAACGTTTAACAAGATAGGAGCGAAGCGTCTAATCTTTATCGGTTTAGGTAGAAACAGCGGACTGACAGAGGAAACCTTAAAAGAAGCATATGGAAAGCTCTTTCAACGTATTAAGGTAAGTCAGTTAACAGAAGTGACTATTGCACTTTCTACTTTTACAACCTCTGTTATTAGTGAAGAAATGTCTGCACGCTTATTAGGTGAAATGAGTCAGCTATCTACATATGAATTTGAACATTATAAGAAGCGCTCGAATCTACCAAGCGTTCAGCTTGAAAAAATAAATATCATTGCTTCTAATAATATCGAGAGTGCTTTTGAGCGCGGTTATGTGTATGGTAAAGCTACAAATTCAGCCCGTACGCTCGTAAATTTACCAAGTAATATGCTAACGGCAACAGATTTAGCTGATTATGCTCAAAAATTAGCCGATAAGTATGGGTTTGAATGCGAAATTCTTGAAAAAGAAGAGATGGAAACGTTAGGGATGGGAGCTTTACTCGCCGTTAACCAAGGATCTACTGAACCTCCTAAAATGATTACATTAAAATATCAAGGGAAAAGTGAGTGGAAGGATGTTATCGGCCTAGTAGGAAAAGGTATTACCTTCGATACAGGTGGCTACTCAATCAAGTCAAAATCTGGGATTGTTGGGATGAAGACGGATATGGGCGGAGCGGCATCGGTGTTAGGAGCAATGGAAGTGATTGGTGAAACAAAACCAAAGCAAAACGTTGTAATGGTCATTCCATCTACGGATAACGTAATTAGCGCAACGGCATTTAAGCCAGATGATGTGATTACAGCTATGAGCGGAAAAACTATTGAAGTATTGAATATAGATGCAGAAGGACGACTGGCTCTAGCAGATGCCATAACGTATGCTAAACACCATGGAGCTTCCTATTTAGTTGATGTAGCAACGTTAACAGGTGGTGTTATTGTAGCTTTAGGAACACATACAACAGGTGCAATGACGAATGATTCCGCTTTTTATGAGAAGCTAAAGGATGCAAGTCAACAGACTGGTGAGATGATTTGGCAACTGCCTATCGCAGAAAAAGATAAAAAGAAGGTGAGAAGCAGTAAAGTAGCGGATTTGAACAACTCACCAGGACGAGAAGGACATGCGATTATGGCAGGAACCTTCCTATTAGAATTTGCGGAAAACACCCCGTGGATTCACTTGGACATTGCTGGAACGGCTACAACAAACGGCGCTAGTTCGTATGGTCCTTCTGGTGCAACAGGCGTTATGGTACGTACATTAGCTCAATTAATTCATGATTTTTAAACAATATTATAGTGGATAATAAAAGCGTGGATGATTCATTCATCCATGCTTTTTGTATAAGAAAACGGTTTAATCAAACGTTTGTTTAGATTTCCCATTGACATTTGAGTGTGAGGTATTATAATGAGTGTATTGTTTTAATTCTCTAATTGTTTAACACACTAAAGTACGGAGGTTTCAAAATGAATGCAGTTTTAGTAGCTGTAGCTGTTATGCTTGTGCTGAGTTTACTTCGTATTAACGTTGTTTTCTCTCTAGCTATAGGTGCTCTCATCGGAGGACTTGTTGGAGGAATTAGCTTAACAGATACAGTCAATATATATACAGAAGGTTTAGGAAATAGTGCATCTGTAGCTTTAAGCTATGGACTGCTCGGAGCGTTTGCTGTTGTAATTTCAAGAACAGGTCTTCCCAACGCAGTAGTAGCAGTTGCACTAAAGATTGTTGGACGCGAAGGAGATACAAAAAGAAAAGCACTTTCTAAAGTACTTATTTTATTAATTATCTTGATTATTTCATGCTTTTCACAAAACGTAATTCCTGTACACATTGCGTTTATTCCATTGCTAATTCCACCGTTGTTAACAGTATTTAATCAACTCGAAATCGATCGTCGTCTTGTTGCAACTGTCATCACGTTTGGATTAGTGACACCATACATGCTTCTACCAGCAGGGTTTGGGAAAATCTATCATGATATTCTTGCAACAAACATACAAGAGAATGGTTTAGTTGTACACGACGGTGATATCGTTAAAGCAATGGCGTTGCCTGCGTTAGGAATGGTTATTGGCTTGCTTGTAGCGGTCTTTATTTCATATCGTAAGCCCCGTGTTTATAAAGATAGTAAGCTAACGGTGAACGAAGAAACTAGCGATAATGGACTTTCGTATACAAGAAAAGGTATTATCATTTCATTAATAGCTATTTTTGTTGCATTAGCGGTGCAAATTCCATTAGACTCCATGATTTTTGGTTCACTTGCAGGCATTATCGTAGTATACCTAAGCGGTGTTGTGAAATGGAACGAAGCGGATACGGTTTTAACTGATGGTATGCGTATGATGGCATTTATTGGATTTGTTATGCTGTCAGCTTCAGGTTTCGCTAAAGTGATTCAAGAAACGGGAGACGTAGAAACTCTTGTTCAAGGTTCTGTTAATTTAATCGGGGGCAATCAAGTACTAGGAATTTTGTTAATGCTTGTAATTGGTTTATTGGTTACGATGGGAATCGGCTCATCATTTTCAACGATTCCAATCATTGCTACAATTTTCGTGCCACTTTGTTTAGAATTAGGTCTCAGTCCGTTGGCAACTATTTCAGTTATTGGAACAGCGGGTGCGTTGGGGGATGCAGGTTCTCCTGCTTCAGATAGCACGTTAGGGCCGACTTCAGGTTTATCCGTAGACCGTCAGCATAATCATATTTGGGATACATGTGTGCCAACTTTTTTACACTATAACATTCCGTTAATTATTTTTGGATGGATTGCTGCACTTGTACTATAAAGAAAGAAGGAGGCTGGGACATAAGTAATTCAGCCAATGATAAACCTGAACGATTGAGAGTTTCTCACTTTTAATCGTTCAGGTTTTTTGGTTGATTGTGAAAACAATGTTGGAAACAGGGTGGAATGGAGCGTAGGACACTCGACTCCTGCGGGAAAGAGAGGGAAAACTGAGATCCCGCAGCGCAGCGAGGAAGCTCAGGTTCCTCCCCGCGGAAAGCGAGTGGCCGTAGCGCAATGGAGCGAACGTGTTCAGACAAACCAAAAAGATTGGAACAGCTAGTGTTCGTCTCTTAGAAGCAATCATTTTGTTATGTCCCAAACTCTTCTTTTATTTAAACTTGTGATAGTGTTGAAGCTGTTGAATCACATTGACCTAATGCAGCTTCAACAGCCTGTAAAGACTGCTCAATACGCTCACGATTTGAACCTTTTTCAACAGTTTGAAGAGCTTGCTCTAGGCTAGTCTTAGCAGCTGTTAATGATGTGCATGAATCTTGTACAAATCCTCTAGCATTTTTTTGCATGGTATGTACCTCCTTTGTAATTTAGAATCCTTATGTAGTATTTGCGAATATATGGGAATTATAAGGTTTATTTTTGTACATAAAAAAGGATTAACTTTTAATAAAGAAGTTAATCCTTTTAGCCTAATTGCTTAAATTGTTCTGATCCAAGAATTCGTTCCACGTTTTGGTCAAGTTCTTCAATTTTCTTAACAGCTAAAGCATAATCCATTTGGCGATAATGGTGCTTTCCACCTGGCTCTTCGTCTGCTTCATCAGCTAATTTGACTACTTTTTGTAGCGGACGTTGATGAATGGTTCCTTCAGGTAAGTAAGAATCAGTGTGAAGTAAAATAGCTAAAGCAATTTCTTTTGCTGCTTGAGGTTCTTCCCCAAGACGTATTAATAATTTGTGGGCGCGCTCAGCTCCTTTGATTGCATGAATATCATTCTTTTTATATTTTTCATAGTCCCACTGACCATCTGTATACCATTCATAATGACCAATATCGTGAAGTAGGGCCGCTTTAGTTGCTAAATCTGGGTTGACGTTGTACTGAGTGGATAAACGAAAAGCATGATACGCCACAGAAACTGCGTGAGCAACTCCAGATCTTGTTAAATATTTTTTAGCAATTGGGTGTGTGAAGATGTCTAGCAAAGTAACATGTCTCATCATATAATCCCTCCTAAAAAAAGACAGTAAAAAATTATTTCTAACAACAATAGCATATTTGAATAGAAAAAACAACGATAATGTTAGATGAATAAACATAGAAAATCCGTTGTATATTAGTTTATTCATATCGTGAAAACATGTACTTAATATTTTATTAAAATAGAAAAATGGACAAGAGCTACCAGTTGAGGTGAAAGGGTTTTAAACCTTTTGTGAAGAAGATAACCATTGTAAAATAAAAAGTATGCAGAAAAAAATGATATAGCGGAGGGATAAGATGAATACTGACAATACGTTATTAAGTACGCTAGGCATCGAAGTAATTCACGCTAGCAAAGATTATGTAGAAGCGACCATGCCGGTAGATGAACGAACAAAGCAACCTTTTGGTTTACTACATGGCGGAGCATCTGTCGCATTAGCAGAGACAGTTGCTAGCTTGGGAGGGTTTTTAAGTATTGATCAAGAGCAGGAAATATGCGTAGGCTTAGAAATTAATGCAAATCATATTAAAGGAAAAAGAGATGGCGTAGTGACAGCTGTTGGTAAACCAATTCATAAAGGAAAAAAAACAGCTATCTGGGAAGTGGCGATTGTAGATGAGAAAGATGATCTAATTTGTATTTCCCGCTGTACGTTAGCAATACTGCCAAAAAAATAGCAAAAAGACAGGCTGTAAAAGTAAAAAAATTATAAAAGATATGGTGGATATCCTAATCATAGAGACATGCTTTGGAATATAGTAATAACAAAGCATTCTTTTTTTATTGTCCAAAAGAATATTCATAATATTATAAAATATCAATAGAAATAAACCTATCTTTTGCATAAGCGTGCTATAATTATAATAGCAGTCTCGTAGGCAGGTTTATTTAAAAAGGGGTGATAAAGATGAACAATTATGAACACTATGTCTTTATTGACTTTGAATTTACAATGCCCGAATACAAAGGGTATCCCAAAGGCTTTTTTCCTGAAATTATTGAAGTAGGGTTAGTTGCTGTAAGAAACCAAGAAATACAAGACCGCTTTTCTTCGTATGTTAAACCCACTAGTTTTCCAAAGTTAACGGATCGCTGTAAAAGTTTTCTGCACATTCAGCAGAAACACGTAGATGATGGAATTACATTCGAACAGCTAATTCAGCAGTTAGGTCAGTATGAAAGCAGTACAATTATCACTTGGGGAAACATGGATATGAAAGTGCTCAAGCAAAATTGTCAAAAGCAAGGCTTGAAGTTTCCTTTAAAAGGAAAAGAAGTAGATTTGTCTATGGAATATAAGCGTTTCTTTGGAGATCAAAATCAAACAGGTTTATGGAAAGCTGTTCAAGAATATGGAAAAGAAGGAACGGGTAAGCATCACTGTGCGCTTGATGACGCTATGACTACATTTAATATTTTTAAGTTGGTAGAACAAGACAAACGCTATTTACAAAAGCCTGAACCTACTACAATTGGTGATCGGGTCGACTTTTCAAAGTTATTAAATAAATTTGCATTATAAAAGCCAAGTCACCGTAATGTGAATTGGCTTTTTGTTTAAAGTTTATAATCTTTTTGCAGTTGTTCGAGGCATTCAATACTTCTTGTTGCATAAGAATTATCTTTTAAAGAGAGCTCATGTATCAGTGCTGTTAAAGCATTCTCTAATGAATCTTTATATTGTGGAATCTCAGTTGTATATGCTTTAACCATTGGTTTTGGAATATTAGCTTGCTCGTTAAAAGCTAATGCACGGCGTTCATGAAAGAATGGAACATCTACTTGTTGAGGGTTGTGTAAATCTCCTTGTTGAGGATGTTTGATAACCGCTTTTACTCGTACTACATAATGCTGGTCGCGTACTTGTGTAATTTCTCCAATGTATTTTCCAGTTTTGTATAAAGCAGTTACAGAATCACCAATTTCTAAACTCATATTTATCTCTCCTTTAAGTAATGTTCTATTTATTATTATAAGTCATTATAGTTTAAAGTTCATAGAGAAAGGGTGAAAATGATGCAAGCGATAATCATGAATCTATATCTTTATTTTCCAGAAGATAAAACAGAGTATATTCCAGCATTTATATGGATGTTTGTGTTTTTTATAGGAGCATTTCTGACATGGAGGTTTGTTATTAAAGTTTCCAAAAAAGAAGAAGAGAAAATAAAAGAGCTAGAGCGAAAACATTCAGCAGAGTGACCGTTTGTTCAGATAATAATGCAAGCGTTTAAAAATGAAAGTTGCTGGACAATCTATGGGAAGGTGAACCATAAGGGAATCTAAGATTGGAGGGCAACATGAAGAAGTTACTACTAATTGGCTGCATACCATTAGTAATGTTAGTGGGCTGTGGTGAAAAAGACATTTCGAATAAAGAAGTGAAAGTATATAACGCTGATGGAGATAGCTTAGGTAATATAAAGCTAAAAGAAGTATCTGACGGCGTAGAGATTACGTATCAATTGAAAGGACTACCTCCTGGTAAACACGGTGTACATATACATGAAAAAGGCGTGTGCAAAGCTCCTACGTTTAAAACAGCAGGTAATCATTTAAATCCAGATGATAAAAAGCATGGATTACTTCACCCGGATGGTCCAGAGGCTGGTGACTTAAAGAACATTATCGTAAAAGACGATGGGACTTTTGATGGGACAGATATGGCCCCTGAAGTGACATTAAAAGAGGGGAAAGGCTCCCTCATTAAAACGATGGAAGGCTCTTCTATCATTATTACAGAAAATAAAGATGATGGTATGTCTCAACCAACTGGAGATTCTGGTACGCGAATTGCTTGCGGTGTTATTAAGAAAAAACAAGAAAAATAAACCAAAAGGACGCCTAAAAGCGTCCTTTTTTTAGGTTAAGACAGAGCAGCTTTTAACTTCTTTAAACCTTCTTTTAGCTGTTCTCGAGGGCAGCCGATGTTCAATCGAATAAAGCCTTTCCCTTCAGCTGCCCCGTATTTCACACCGCTTTCAACAGCGATTCCCCCTTTTGTTAATAGCAAGTTATGCAAATCTTCATCAGACATATTTAAAGCTCGGCAATCGATCCATAATAAGTAAGTCCCTTCAGGATTAATCACTTTGAGGGAAGGTAGGTTTTTTTTAATAAAGCTTCTAGTAAAGTCAATGTTCTCTTGTAAATATGCTAGCAGTTCGTTCAGCCAAATTTCTCCATGTGTATAAGCAGCCTCTAGGCCAATCGTGCCAAATGTGTTTAATGTGAAAAAGCCTTGTTTGTGCTGCTGTTGTTGATATTTTTCGCGTAATTCGTTATTTGGGATGATAATTGCTGAAGCTTGTAAGCCAGGAACATTAAAGGTTTTGCTTGGTGCTATGCACGTAATGGTACGATTTTCAGCATCTTCATTAAGAGAGCTAATTGGAATATGAACAGACGGTTTATATACTAAGTCCGAATGAATTTCATCAGATAAAATTAATACATCATACTTTTTACAAAGCTCTGCAATTTTCTCTAGCTCACCGCGTTTCCATACTCTACCTATAGGGTTATGTGGGCTACATAAAATAAACATTTTCACCCCAGAAGCAAGCTGCTTTTCAAAAGATGAAAAATCAATTGAATAGCGATCCCCCTTTAAGTATAGAGGACTTTCTATCAATTTACGCTCGTTTACTTTTACCATTTCAAAGAACGGCGTGTATACGGGCGGTTGAATCAAGATTGAATCCCCTTTTTGTGTGTAAGCCTGTATGGCCATACTAATGGCAAAAACAATTCCTGGGCTGTATGTAATCCAATCTGCTTCAATGTTCCACTCATGTCGCTTTTGGACCCAAGAACGAACAGATTCATTCGTTGACTCAGTTGGGGTTGTGTATCCAAAAACACCGTGATCTACACGCTTAGCAATTTCCTTAACGACCTCTTCTGGAGCTGCAAAATCCATATCAGCTACCCAAAAAGGTAACAGGTCTTTTTTTCCAAAAAGATTTTCCATCCGGTCCCATTTCACAGAATTCGTGTTTATGCGATTAATCTTATTATTAAAGAAATCTTTCTTCATAATATGAGCCTCCATTTTAGGTGATTTTTAAATCTATCAAAGAGATTTAAATGACGATACGATGTCTTTATTCTGAATGCTTTGTCTTGAAAAAGTCAAAGAAGTTGCTGTCGAATGCTTAAGAGAAAAAACGCAATGCTTTTTAAATAAATGATAATAGCCCTGTCTTGTTGACAGGACTATATCTTTTTTAGTATTAGCTTGATAAGAAATCCACCATATAATTTCGGATATCGTCCGGGCACTCTTCCGGTAACAAATGTCCCGTGTCTTTTAACGAAATAAAAGTAGAGCTTGGCAAATCTTGTTGAAGCTTCTTACCTAAATGAAGAGGAACTACCCTGTCTTCTTCTCCCCATATCAACAAACTTGGTTTGTTAATTTTACGCAGATCTTTTTCTGATAAGTCTCCTTCTCGATCACGAATCATCTTTGATAATGACATGAAGATACGGTCGTCTAAAAAAGGAGCGGTATACCCTTCAATCATTTCTTCATCAATAAGATCGTGGTTAAAAACGACATTTTGAAGGTTAGCTTTAACACCTTTGCGAGCTAGCCAAGTCTTGACCCATAAATAAAAAAATGGTAAATACGACGACATAACGAGACCAGAATGCAATCGTCCTAGATAGGCAGAGCTACAAAGTAAAACTAGCTTGGATACGTATTGTGGCTGTAACTTAGCGATGTTTAAGCAAATTTGACCACCCATTGAGTGACCAGATAAAATCACTTGTTCTAACTTTAAATGCTCAATGATTTCTAAAACAGTTTTTGCTAAATTTTCATACGAATAGTGAAAAGTTAGTGATTTTTCACTTCGACCAAATGGTGGTAAGTCTATTGCAACAATTGAGAATTTCTGTTTCAATAATGGAATGAGTCTTCTAAAGCTAAAGCTAGATGATAGAAATCCGTGTATGAATACAATTGTTGGCTTTTTAGGGTCAAAATGATGTAATTCATAATATACGTGTACATTGTTAAATGAACGATAGTGTGCTGTCTCCGTTTGGATCATTTGTTTCTTCACTCCAGCTATCTTTTTTAACAGTTTGCCCAGCTATCTTATTTAGTTACATGCAAAATATAGAAGACGAACGTCAAATCTCAATGACTTATGAAATTTGTTATAATGTAAAAAGTGGGAATATTTGATTATTTTCAGGAGGTTATTTACATGTTTTTAGATGAAAAAGAATTAGAAATACTTGAGATTTTAGAAAGAAATAGTCGAATTTCAATAGATACAATTGCTAAGATGGTTGACCTACCCCTAGATGAAGCGACGCTGATTGTAAAAAAATTAGAACGTGAAAAAGTAATTGTTCAATATTCTACCGATATCAACTGGCGCCGAGTGGATGGGCATGAAGGCGTAACGGCTATGATTGACGTTAAGGTAGCTCCTAAAAGAGGCGTGGGGTTTGATGAGATTGCTGAAAGAATTTATCGATTCCAAGAAGTTAAGTCTGTTTATTTGATGTCTGGAGCTTATGATTTATCTGTTATTATCGAAGGGAAATCAATGTCTGAAGTAGCATTCTTTGTTTCGGAAAGACTTTCAACATTAGATTCGGTATTGTCCACAACGACGCATTTTATTTTAAAAAAATACAAACATGACGGAACGATTTATGAACAAGGTGATGAAGACCGTAGAATCGTGGTGTCTCCGTAATGAAAGAACGCTTGTCTAAGACAGTACAGAGCTTACAACCATCAGGAATTAGACGTTTTTTCGATTTAGCAGCGAGTATGGATAATGTTATCTCTCTTGGTGTTGGGGAGCCAGATTTTGTTACATCGTGGTCCGTACGCGAAGCCAGTATTTTATCACTTGAAAGAGGCTATACATCCTATACAGCGAATGCAGGTTTACTTGAGCTTCGTCAAGAACTAATGAATTATATGAAAAAGCAGTTTGGCGTTTCATATGATTATCAAAATGAAATTTTAGTTACGGTTGGAGGTAGCCAAGCATTAGACGTGGCAATGCGTGCTATTATTAATCCTGGTGATGAGATCATTGTTGTAGAGCCAAACTTTGTTTCATATAGTCCACTCATAACGTTAGCTGGAGGTGTTCCAGTTCCTGTTGAAACAACGGCAGACACGGAATTTAAACTGCAGCCAGAACAGATTGAAGCGGTTATTACAAAACAGACAAAAGCGCTCTTGCTTTGTTCTCCCAATAACCCAACAGGTAGTTCATTAACTAAGGCGGAACTTGAAGCAATTGCTGATATTGTCATAAAATATGATTTATTGGTTATTACAGATGAAATTTATGCAGAGCTAACCTACGACGAACCATTTACATCGATTGCTTCCATTGGTGCAATGAGAGATAGAACCATCATTGTCTCCGGCTTTTCAAAAGGTTTTGCAATGACAGGCTGGAGATTGGGATATATTTGCGCACCAGTAGATCTGTTACAAGCCATGTTGAAAATTCATCAATATACTATGATGTGTGCACCAACAATGGCCCAATACGGAGCAATTGAAGCGCTGAAAAATGGGTCACACGATGTAGAAGAAATGAGAAAAAGTTATCGACGAAGACGGAATTATATGGTCAAATCATTAAATGAAATTCAGCTTTCGTGCCATACACCAGGAGGGGCTTTTTATGTGTTTCCATCCATAAAAAAAACCGGCTTAACTTCGGAGCAATTTGCTGAACAGCTTCTCTTAGAAGAAAGAGTGGCAGTGGTGCCAGGTAGTGTTTTTGGGCTAGGAGGAGAGGGACACGTACGCTGTTCTTATGCTTCTTCCATGGAATCCTTAGAAGAAGCTATAAAACGTATTGGCCGTTTCATGCAAAATAAGTTATAATAGAAGAACCATGCTAATGAGCCATGTCAGAAGTTAGCATGGTTTATTTTTTGCGGATAGAATCAATTTTCTATTTATAATTTAAGGGAAATATGGGAAATAATAAAGTATAATAAATATAACTAGTTTTTGATTCAAAACGTGAACTGTGCTATAATTTTAAATTGGCTATAATGATGAAAATAAAAGGTATTTAGGAGTGTTCATATGTCAAAATTTGAAATCGGTACTGTTACAAAAGGAAAAGTAACGGGCATTCAACCATACGGTGCATTTGTTGCATTAGATGAAGAAACACAAGGTCTAGTTCATATCTCAGAAGTTAAACATGGCTTCGTAAAAGATATCAACGAGCACCTATCAGTTGGTGACGAAGTAAACGTGAAAGTTTTATCAGTAGATGAAGCAACTGGTAAAATTGGTTTATCAATTCGTGCTACAGAGCCAGCTCCAGAAAAAACAGAAGCAGCGCCTAAAAAGCAAGCAGCTAAAAAGCGTCAAGCAACTGTACAACACACTGAGTCTACTCAAGGATTCAACACATTAAAAGAAAAATTAGAAGAGTGGATTGAGCAATCAAACCGCGAAGATCTAATTAAAAAATAATGTTTAAAAAGCGCACTGCAGTGCGCTTTTTTCTTAATGGGTTGTTCTTGGTTCAGTACGCTCTACCTCTTCAGATGGTTTAAATAATAAGCCTAAGTTAATTAAACCAGCGATTCCCACTAATCCGTATACAATGCGAGAAAGGGCAGCAGATTGTCCACCGAAAATAGCTGCTACTAAATCGAATTGAAAAAATCCAATAAGTCCCCAGTTAATTGCTCCAATAATCGTTAATACTAACGCAAATCGTTGAACACCACTCATCTATTCTCCTCCTTTCTTTTTGTATTCACTCATTAGCTTTAGACGTTTAAGAAAAAATATTCGTGGAAAGAAACAAAGGAGAACATAGGCAAAAACGTTAGATAAATGCAGAGTGAAAAGAAGGGTTTTCGGAAATAATCTGTGAAAAGTCACTTTGCTTTACATCTTATTTATCGTTGTTCATAATGATGATTATTAGGAGGTTTTCTTATGAAAAATTTCACTTTTTATAATCCAACAAAATTAATTTTTGGTAAAGGCCAATTAGAACAATTAAAAACAGAAGCAGCTCGCTTCGGTAAAAAAATATTAGTCGTATACGGTGGCGGAAGCATTAAGCGAAACGGTTTATACGACCAAGTAATGAATGAGTTAAAAGAAATCAATGCAGAAGTATATGAGTTAGCGGGTGTTGAGCCCAACCCTCGTTTAACAACAGTAAGACGCGGAATTGAACTTTGCAAAGAACATGATATTGAGTTCTTGTTAGCAGTAGGTGGAGGAAGCGTAATTGATTGTACAAAAGCAATCGCTGCAGGTGCTAAATATGATGGCGATGTGTGGGATATTATTAATCGTGACGCTGTAGCGAAAGAAGCTCTTCCTTTTGGAACAGTTTTAACTCTAGCAGCAACAGGTTCAGAAATGAATGCAGGTTCTGTTATTACAAATTGGGAAACAAATGAAAAATACGGTTGGGGAAGCCCTGCTACATTCCCACAGTTTTCTATTTTAGATCCTGTTAACACATTTACAGTACCACAAAATCAAACTGTTTACGGTATGGTTGATATGATGAGCCATGTGTTTGAACAGTATTTTCATGATGCAACAAATACACCGCTTCAAGACCGCATGTGTGAAGGGGTTTTACGAACTGTTATTGAAACAGGTCCTAAATTAATAAATGATCTGGAAAATTATGAACTTCGCGAAACAATTCTATATAGCGGTACAATTGCTCTAAACGGCATGTTACAAATGGGTCACCAAGGTGACTGGGCAAGTCATAACATCGAGCATGCAGTATCAGCTGTCTATGATATTCCTCATGCAGGTGGTTTGGCTATCTTATTCCCAAATTGGATGAAGCATGTTATGGATGAAAACGTAGAACGCTTCAAGCAAATGGCTGTACGCGTATTCGACGTCAAGACAGAAGGTAAAACAGATAAAGAAGTCGCTCTAGAAGGTGTTGAAAAGCTTCGTGAATTCTGGACAAGCTTAGGTGCTCCAACGCGCTTAGCTGATTATGAAATCGGTGAAGACAAATTAGACCTTATGGCTGATCGTGCAATGGCTAAAGGCGAATTTGGTCGTTTTAAAAAGCTAAATCGCGATGATGTAATGGCGATATTACGCGCTTCTCTATAATAAAAAAAATGCCCTGTGTTAACCAGCACAGGGCATTTTTTTATTCAGACATACTTCGTTTTTTTTGCTTTTCTTTTAGATCGTCTCGAACAGTACCTTTCCAAAGGGGAGATCCGCTGTAATAAGCAGCTCTTCCTAATAGATGTCCGGCAACTGGTGATGTAATAAATACAAACACAATGCCTAATAGCAACTGTCCGTTAATGGAACCATCTTTAATCCAGAAAAACAGTAAACATCCTACTAAGATAAGTAGCACACCAAGCGTGGCGCTTTTAGAAGCGGCATGGCTTCGTGTATAGGTGTCGGGTAGCCTAATGAGGCCAATCATTGTAACAACGGTTAACAGAGCGCCCATTAGAATAATAATACCGATAATTAAATCACTGATCGCGGTCATATTCAATAATCGCTCCTTTTTCTAAAAACTTACCAAACGCAACAGTACCAACAAAAGCGATAATTCCAATTAAAAGAATTACTTCTACAAATGATGTTGTGCGTAGCATAATAGATAGGATGGCCGTAACAGCTATAATGTTAATGCCAATCGCATCTAAAGCCATAGCGCGGTCACCCGTGGTAGGCCCTTTGATGATGCGATATACAAATCCAATCGTCGAAATTGAAATTAACAGCAGCGATAGATTAAGTAACATGTCTAGCATATTAGCGGCTCACCTCCATAATGGCTTTTTCAAATGAATGTTGAATATCCTTAATTACCTCGTCAATATCATCCACGTTCATGGCGTGAATATAAAGAGTTGAGTTATCATCTGACACATCAATTACCACCGTTCCAGGTGTTAAGGTAATGAGTAGTGAAAGAGTCGTAACCTCCCAATCTTTTTCAAGCTTCGTTGGCATCGCAAAAATTGCAGGCTTTATATTTAACTTTGGACGCAACACATCTTGAATAACCGCGATATTTGCTTTAAACAGCTCAACAAGAAAGATAAGAAGCAGTTTAATGACCGCAAATACTTTTTCTAAATAAAATCTTTGAGGAAAGAAGCGTCGAAAGACAAACAGCATAACTGCTCCCCAAAAGAAACCAATAAGAAAAGAGGGTCCGGTCCAAATACCTCTTAAAAACATCCATGTAACAGCAATTACTACGTTTAATAATAGTTGAAATGACATGCAGATCTACTCCTTTAACACCGATTCGATATAAATAGAAGGGTCCATGAGTGTTTCAGCTGCCATTGAAATATAAGGGAATACAACCTCCGCACCTAATCCTAAGAATATTGAGATCGCAAGTAGAATAGCTGATGGATACAGCATTCCTTTTGTAGACCCTTTCTCTTGCTCCTCGGTTAATTTTGGTGCGCGCCAGAAGCAGTTCATAAAAATCTTCATCGCGGAATATAACACCATTAAGCTTGATACAAGCAATACAATAACAAATGTATAGCTCTGTGACTCTAATCCACCTTGGACAAGAAGAAATTTACCAACAAATCCACTTAGCGGAGGTATACCAGCTAGCGAGACAACAGCGACGAAAAACATCCAACCCAATTGAGGGTGACGCTGAATTAATCCGCCCATCTCTTTTAGCTTAGACGTCCCTGTAATAGCAATGATAGCTCCGCCTAGTAAGAACAGTGCGGCTTTAATAATCATATCGTGAATTAAGTAATAAATTGCACCTTCAATTCCTGCCGGTGTTGTTAAGGTGATACCGTATACGATAACACCAACTGCAATGACAATATTATAGATTAAAATCTTATTCATATCGTTATAAGCAATAGCGCCAACTGTACCGATGACAATCGTTAATAGTGCCGTATAGCCAATAAGTTGATGTGTCACCTCAGGCTGATGATAAAAAATCAGCGTGAACGTACGGAAGATAGAATAGATTCCAACTTTCGTTAGTAATGCACCAAAAAGAGCTGTGACAACGGGAGGAGGTGCATTATAGGCGCTTGGTAACCAGAAGTACATTGGGAAAAGAGCGGCTTTTAGACCGAATACAATGAAAAATAAAACCCCAATGGTCGTTAAAATCCCTGGTTGATTTACTTCAGCAACCCTTTGTGATAAGTCCGCCATATTGAGAGTACCAGTAACCGAATACAAGTAAGCTACAGTTATAACAAAAAGAGCGGAGGAAATCACGTTTACTAGTATATATTTAAGTGACTCTCGTAGCTGCGCTCTGGTGCCTCCAATAACAATTAGAGCATATGAAGACATTAACATTACTTCGAAGAAAACGAATAAGTTGAAAATATCTCCAGTTAAAAAGGCGCCAAATACTCCAACCATTAAGAAATGAACGAGTGGATAGAAGTAGAATCGTTCTCGTTTTTCTCCAATGGAGCGAAAAGCAAATAGTATACAGCAAAGTGCAACAATGCTTGCCGTTAATACAAGCAAAGCAGCAAGCATATCAGCTACTAAAATAATTCCAAACGGAGGGTCCCAGTTCCCGAGCTTATGAGTTAGGATACCCTCTTTATATACAAGTTGTACTAAATAAGCTGCAAATCCAGTTGTAGCAATTAACGATATCGTACTGATTATTCGTTGAAGTTTAATATTATCTTTGAAAAATATAAGCACAACACCTACAACAAACGGGATAAGCAGCGGAATGATTACAAAGTTATTCATCATGTTCATGTCCCCTTAACTTGTCCATATCGTCTGTTCCGAGTTCTTGATAAGCTCTGTAAGCTAATACAAGGAAAAAGGAAGTAACACCAAAGCTAATAACAATTGCAGTTAAAATTAATGCTTGAGGTAGGGGGTCAGTATAAGAGGGAGCATTTTCCCCTAACAAAGGTACTGTTCCACCTTTTAATCCACCCATTGTGAGTATTAATAAGTGTGCTCCGTGACTTAGTATACCTGTTCCAATAATAATTCGTAGTAGACTACGAGATAACATTAAATAAACTGCTACTGTGAACAAAATTCCGGCTACAATTGACATTAATATTTCCATTATTCACTCTCTCCAATCGTTTGAATAATGGTCATCGTAACACCAACAACTACTAGATATACACCAAGGTCAAACAACACAACAGTTGCAAGTGCAGTTTTTCCTAGTATAGGAAGGTAAAAATAATCAAATGTGTGTGTGAGGAATGGAACTTTAAAAACAAAAGCTCCAAGTCCCGTTAATAAAGCTAATAATAATCCGGAGGCCGCTACTTTTTTGTGATCAAAAGGAATGACTTTTGATACGGTTTTAATATCAAAAGCCAATAACAATAACACAAGAGCGGAAGCGGTGGTAAGACCGCCTACAAACCCTCCACCTGGTGTGTAATGACCTGCAAAGAAAAGGTGAATGGCAAAAATGATAATGATAAACGTTACGACTTTAGTGGTCGTTTGTAAAATTAAATCGTTCTTTTTCATTATCTATTCTCCTCCTTTGCTAATCTTAATCGAATCATGCTGTAAATTCCGAGTGCAGCAATGCATAGCACAGCTATTTCAAACAGCGTATCAAATCCACGGAAGTCAACGAGAATAACGTTTACCATGTTTTCTCCACCTGCTTCTTTATAACTGTTCTCAATAAAGTATTGTGAAATCGAATCAAATAGTTTTGTACTGCTAGATGCAATACCGACAAGTGTTACTGTAACTCCTACAAGTAAAGCGATAATAAAGTTTGGTAGGTGAAATTTAACTCGTACTTTTTTCGCTTTAAATTCTGGAAGGTGATAGAAGCACAGTAAGAATAGTGCAACAGATACGGTTTCAATTACTAACTGTGTTAAGGCTAAATCAGGCGCTCTAAATAAGACAAAGAACAGAGCTAGGGTGTAACCCACGACGCCTAACGAAATGATAGCTGTTAAGCGTGACTTGGCAAAAACAGTAGTAATGGCTCCAAGGACCATAATTACAGCTAGAATTGCTTCGTAGATTCCAATATCAGCCATGTTAGAGGTATCTACTTTAAATCCACCTTGTGTAAACAAGGTAATTAAAACAGCTGTACCGATAAAGGCAAAGATAATTAAGAGGTAATCACGAATAAAGCCTGTCATCATAAATTTCATGATGCCACTCGAACCTTTTTCCATACCCGCTAATCCATTGTTGTACGCGTTATTTAGCGTAATAGACTCAGGGAACAAGCGATAAACTTTTGTCCACTTATTTAATGTTAAGAATAGTAAGATACCCATAGCGATGACACCAATTGTCATAAATAGCTCGGGCGTAAAGCCATGCCAAAACGTAATGTGAACATGGAACTGCTCACCGGCATCTAATAAACTTGGTGCAATTGAAGCCATGGTTGGTTCAATAATGCTAGATTCTAATATATTTGGGAATAAACCAAAGATAACAACAAGTGAAGCTAAAATAACAGGTGAAATTAGCATACCTATCGGAGCTTCATGTGGCTTTTTCTCTAGCTTCTCAGGTTGATACTTACCAGTAAATGTTTTGAATACCAAAATCATGCTATAAACAAACGTGAATATACTTGCAATCCAAGCAATAACTGGAAACAGCATTCCCCATGTTTCCATGTTATAGATATTCATCTTCGTTACGTTGACCATTCCCGTAAAGAACATTTCTTTACTTAAGAATCCGTTGAAAGGTGGAAGACCAGCCATTGCAAATCCACCAATTACTGTAATTGTGAATGTTACCGGCATAAGAGTCATTAGCCCGCCTAGTTTACGAATATCACGCGTTCCCGTTTCATGGTCTACAATACCAACAACCATAAATAAACTACCTTTAAATGTAGCATGGTTAATAAGATGGAATACAGCTGCCGTAATTGCTACAACATAAATGTTATCGTCTAAAAATTCATAGTGTAACGCTGCACTTCCTACACCAAGTAAAGACATAATCATTCCAAGCTGACTGATTGTTGAGAAAGCTAAGATTCCCTTTAAGTCTGTCTGCTTCACGGCTGAGAAAGACCCCCAGAAAAGGGTTATAACCCCAATGGTTGAGACCAGCGTAAACCACACTGCGTGGTCTGAAAAAACCGGACTTAAGCGTGCAACTAGATAAATACCAGCTTTAACCATTGTTGCAGAGTGCAGATAAGCACTAACTGGTGTTGGTGCTTCCATTGCATCTGGTAGCCAGATGTGGAATGGGAATTGTGCAGATTTTGTAAATGCACCAAGCAAAACAAGAATCATTGCGGGGATAAAGAGTGAACTTGATGTGACAACATCTAAGTTTGCGACAATCTCTCTAATGCTAAATGTACCGCTTGGAATTGATAGTAATACGATTCCTGCTAATAAAGCCAAGCCACCAAAAACCGTGATAAGCATCGACTTTTGAGCTCCATAGCGTGACTTCTCTCGTTGATACCAATAGCCAATAAGTAGGAAAGACGAAAGACTTGTTAGCTCCCAAAAGCTATAAAGAACAATTAGGTTATCAGACAAGACTACTCCAAGCATAGCTCCCATAAACATTAAGAGATACACATAAAAAGTATGAAGTGACTCTTTTGTTTTTGATAGATAGTAGATGGAATACAGGATTACTAGCGTTCCAATTCCTGTAATTAGCAAAGCAAATAATAAGCCCAGTCCATCAATATAAGCATCAAAATTAATCCCTAAGCTAGGTATCCATTTCAATGAATATAAATACGAATTTCCGTTCGCAACTCCGCTTATATACTTCGTAAAGTAAATGAACAGCACAAGCGGCAATGGCAACACAAACCACCCTGTATGAATCTGTTTAAATGATTTATACAGAAGTGGAATAAGAAATGCTAATAAGAATGGTGAGATGATCACCAGATGTAACCAAGACAAAACACAAACCTCCTTGTGACATCCAATAGATTAGATTTTCTATGAATGATTATATAATACTTTAACAGTGCGTGCATCCTTGCTACTCAGTAGTATCAACGTTTTTCACCTGTCTTATTAAATAAATAGAAACTCGTCTACACAACCTCAAAAAAATTTTTTTTTTGAATAAAAACCGTCGATTTTTGTCACCCTAATAGTGAGGTGATAAATGTGTATCTCAGACAAATTATAGCGAGTGGATCAATATTTGGAGTTCTAGTTACTGGAGGATATATGGTGGATAGTCACCTAACTGCTAAAGAACAGCAAAAGTTCAACATGTCTCCAATTCAATATGAACAAATGTCTACATCTGCTGACACTGCCATTATTGAAAGGCCTGTTGAACTCCCGACTTATAAGCCAAGAGAATATGTAAAGATTGGCGCAACCAATTATGTCATTTCTGAAGGGAAATCCATTCTTGAAGAAAATGAATAAATATTAAATAGCGAAGAATTAGAAACGGTTTCAAGAATACGCTCTTTAAACCGTTTTTTATTGTTATGAAAAATCATATTGTGAAAAGCAAAAATCTCCTATTAGAAGGTTGTTTTATGAAAGAGAAAAAGTGTATAGTGAAAAAGAATTTGTAAAAAGACTAGGATAACAACATTTGTATTAATGTCTTTTACTTGAATTCATTGCATCCTTTCGATAAAGTGAAAGGAAAGAACAATTTAATGGAGGAACAGAATATGACACATGTTCGTTTTGATTATTCAAATGCGTTATCTTTCTTTGGTGAGCACGAACTTACATACCTTCGCGATGCTGTTAAAGTAGCGCATCATTCAATTCATGAAAAAACAGGGGCAGGTAACGACTTTCTAGGATGGGTAGACCTACCAACTGACTATGACAAAGAAGAATTTGCTCGTATTCAAAAAAGTGCAGAAAAAATTAAAAGTGATTCAGATGTTTTAATTGTAATTGGGATTGGTGGTTCTTATCTAGGAGCACGTGCTGCAATTGAAATGTTACAACATTCATTCTACAACACGTTATCAAAAGAACAGCGTAAAACGCCACAAGTAATCTTTGCTGGAAATAATATTAGCTCGACATACATGAAAGACTTAATGGATGTATTGCAAGACAAAGATTTCTCTATTAATGTTATTTCAAAATCAGGTACTACTACAGAGCCTGCTATCGCTTTCCGTATTTTCCGTAAATTGTTAGAAGAGAAATATGGTAAGGAAGAAGCGCGTGGTCGTATTTACGCTACAACAGATAAAGCGCGTGGAGCATTAAAAACGCTAGCAGATGAAGAAGGCTATGAAACATTTGTTATTCCTGATGATGTTGGGGGCCGTTATTCTGTGTTAACAGCGGTAGGGCTTTTACCGATTGCAGCTGCTGGTTTAAAAATTGAAGACATGATGAAAGGTGCAGCAGCAGCACAAAATGATTTTGCAGCTTCTGAGCTTGAGCAAAACCCTGCGTACCAATATGCAGTTGCTCGAAACGTCCTTTACAATAAAGGTAAAACAATTGAGATGCTAATTAACTATGAGCCAGCTCTTCAATACTTTGCAGAGTGGTGGAAACAACTGTTTGGTGAAAGTGAAGGAAAAGACCAAAAAGGTATCTATCCTTCTTCAGCGAACTTCTCTACTGATCTTCACTCATTAGGTCAATATGTACAAGAAGGTCGCCGTGACTTATTTGAAACAATTGTGCAAGTAGAAAAGCCACGCCATGAATTAACAATTGAGTCAGATGCAGCAGATTTAGACGGCTTAAACTATTTAGCTGGTGAAACAGTTGATTTTGTAAATAAAAAGGCATTCCAAGGCACGATGCTTGCTCATACTGATGGTGGTGTGCCAAACTTAGTTGTAAGCATTCCAGCTTTAGATGAGTATACCTTTGGTTATTTAGTATACTTCTTCGAGAAAGCTTGTGCGATGAGTGGTTACCTATTAGGTGTTAACCCATTTGATCAGCCTGGTGTAGAAGCATATAAGGTAAATATGTTTGCGCTTCTTGGTAAACCAGGGTTTGAAGAGAAAAAAGCAGAATTAGAAAAACGTTTAAAATAAGATATCAAGTAGAAGTGCGGAATTTGTTTCCGCACTTTTTTTATGGATAATTTATAGTGAAAAGGAGATGTTAACAAAAGAGGAGGCGAGGTAATGATCGAATTAGCTTCAAAATTAGAAGGTGAACTATTTAAGCTATATGTATTAGAGCAGACATTAAAGCCACTGGGATACGTTATAGGAGGGAACTGGGATTACGACCACGGTTTTTTTGATTATAAGATAAATGATGAAGTTGGATACCAGTTTTTACGAATTCCTTTTCAGGCTATGGATGGTCAGCTGGATTCACAAGGAACAACAGTTCAAATTGGAAAGCCCTATTTGCTTTCACACAAATATCAAATTGGGCTAGATGATAATGTTGATGTAGGTAATATTAATGCATCGTTTAATCAATTTGCAGAGCCTCAAGATCCTGATGCACAATTTCCTGATGAATACCTTTCGTTAGGAAAAGAATTGTTAAAAGAGGCAGAAGAAGCGTTACAAAGCTAAAAGAAGGTAGAGGGATTGTTACTCTTTTAGCTTTGTAACAAAAATATTTTCATGCATTAATTGGCTAATCAGTTCATTCGTTTTAATGATTTCATTAATTCCAATTGTTTCTGCATTTCGGATATGCTTTTCAGTTAAAAGCTCAGCAATGAGATAGGCAGAAGGATTGGCGCCTCTAATCGCTACCAGTGTCACAATTGTTTGCATATCAGCTTGTTCTTCTGTTGTATGTTGATCAGCAGTTATTAATACTTTTTTCGCTTTTGAAAGGTTCGCTAATGATAACGTATTAGAATCGGAAGCACTGCCTTTAATGAAGTGTAATCGATCACAAATCATTGGATTTTTCTTTAGGCTACTGTCAATTAAGACAATAACTTCTTCGTGAAAAGCCTTTTTATATTCTTCAATAACCAGTCTAGCTCTTTCATTCCAACCAATAATAATAAGGTGACCTTCGCCTAAAAACTTTAAATTTCCTTCTAGATAGGCATTTTCTTTTGACACGGCAATTGTAGCCAGTGAAACAAAGTAGGTAGTAATAAAACCTGTGCCAATTAAAATTAAAAGCATAGCAATTAGCTTACCTATAACGGTGTCTGGCACAAAATCTCCATAGCCAATTGTTGAAATGGTAATAACTACCCACCAAATCCCATCAAAAATTGTAAAAAAAGTTTGTGGTTCAGCTATGTGCATAATAGTTCCAAATAAAATAACTAAAAACGTAATAATAAATAGTAAACGCGTTATGACAGAGCGTCGGAAAAAGCGAAACAGAAGCCAATCGACCATAAAAAAAACCTCCTAGCATAAGGGTCTAGTTATTAGTATGACCAATTTATGAAAGAGGTATAAGAACTTATCTCGTTTTTACTTCCATATATTCAATCCATTCACCGTCAGGGCCATAAAAGAATAAATATTTTGCTCCGTTAGGCAACGTTACGATTTCTTCGTCTACAAAAGAAACGTTGAGATTCTTTAAACGTGAACGTTCTTCTTCGATATTGTCTACTGTAAGCGCAAAGTGATGAACTTTCCCTTCTGAAGGTAGTGAAGCGTTGTATCCTTCAATTAATTCAACAATGATATTGTTGTCTATTCCTAAGAAAGCTAGCTTCAAGGACGGATCTGTATGTGGAAACGTTTCTAGTAATTCTAACCCAACAATTTCTGTATAAAATGTTATTGACTCTTGAATATTTTTTACCTGAATACCTACGTGCCCAAATCCTAGAATTGCCATAATTATCACCTTTTCTGAATTAGTTTCTGTATAATAGTTTAAATTTTCGGTCAAATACAGTCAAATAAAAAAGCAGCATAATAGCTGCTCCTTTATTATTTATCAATTTCTCGAGAGCGTTCCCAGAAATCTAAATTCTCTAAGCCTTTAACAGAATCTTTGTAGAAAACAGGATCTTTTCCTGCTTTACGCTGAGACAAGTAATCGTTTAAGACTGCAATTGCAACTTTTCCTAGTAAAACAATTGCAATTAGGTTTGTAATTGCCATTAGGGCCATAAATAAGTCTGCAAGTCCCCAAACAACGCCTAAGCTTGCAACTGAACCAAACAATACCATTAAGATAACCCCGAATCGATAAAGGTTTAACCAGATTTTGTTTGATGTTAAAAATTCAATGTTTGTTTCTCCATAATAATAGTTAGCTACTAACGAGCTAAATGCAAACATAAATAAAATGATAGCAATGAATTGAACAGCCCATCCACCAATATGTGTACTTAACGCAACTTGAGTCAATTGAATTCCTTCAAGTCCAGGCGTTGCATACGCACCAGATAATAACACGATAAATGCAGTACAACTACAGATGATTAGCGTATCGTTAAAGACGGCCAGAGCTTGAATGAAACCTTGCTTAGCTGGGTGACTGACAGATGCCGCTGCGGCTGCGTTAGGTGCACTACCCATACCAGCTTCGTTGGAGAATAATCCGCGTTTGATACCATTCATGATGGCAGCACCGATGGCACCGGCAAATGCTTCTTCAAATCCAAAAGCGCTTTTTATAATTAATGCGATCATATGTGGAATTTCTGTAATATTAATAGCTAAAACAACTAATGCTAATCCAATATATACAACTGCCATTACTACTACAATTAACTCTGATGCTTTGGCTACTCGTTTAATACCACCAAAAATGAGAACACCTACAATGGCTGTAACAACAACACCAACAATGAAGCGATTAACGCCAAAAGCTTCTTCAAAAGCAAGTGAAATAGTATTAGCTTGTACAGAGTTAAATACTAATCCGAATGAGATTGTAATTAAGATGGAAAATAAAACACCCATCCAGCGTTTGTTTAAACCTTTTTCCATGTAGTAAGCAGGACCACCACGAAAACCGTCTTTGTCTTTTACTTTATATACTTGAGCAAGGGTGCTTTCAATAAAAGCTGATGCTGATCCAACTAAAGCAACAACCCACATCCAAAACACTGCTCCAGGGCCCCCAAGAGCAATTGCAGAAGCAACACCAGCAAGGTTCCCAGTACCTACACGAGCTGCTGTACTAATAGCAAAAGCTTGAAAGGAGGTAATTCCTTTTTTATCGCTTCCGTCTGTTTTAGCGCCTTCACCTAACAAGCGAACCATTTCTTTGAACTGACTAAACTGAACGAATTTTGTACGAATTGTAAAATATAATCCAACTAATAAAAGAAGCGCAATTAATATATAAGTCCATAAAAAATTATTGGCTTCATCCACAAAGCTGCTGAATAGAGTCGATATGGTTTCCATCCTAAAAGTTCTCTCCCTTAATTAACGATTAACCTTAGCTGTTCATAAAAAGAGTCATTTTAATGATGCTTTTTTAAAATGTGTAAGGTTTTCTGACATTAGTGATTATAGCGCGTTAGATGTATAAAAGGCAACCTGTAATAAGTTTTTTTTATCGTGTAATCTCTTTTTTTATAACTATAAGATATGATGTCAGACAGTTGTAGTCGCTTACAGGATGTTTTTGCTGGAATGGATTGGATATAAGCTACCTTCTAAAGCAAAAGATATTCGACCGCTTTCTTCTGATACAACTAAAATAAGTGCGTCGCACTGTTCAGACATACCAAGAGCTGCACGGTGGCGTGTTCCAAGCTTCTTTTGCAGTACTTTTGTGGACAGTGGTAAAACATTAGCAGCCGAAATAATTTGATTGTTTCTAATCACAATGGCACCATCATGTAATGGATTTCCAGGATAAAAAACTGTTTCAACGAGCGTAGACGTAACTGGAGCGTGAATAGGAATTCCTTTTTGAATTAAGTGCTCCACTGAGTCATTTCTCTCAATAACCATTAAAGCTCCATGATGTTTCTCAGATAAACTATGTATCGCGAGTGAAAGAGCTGCGTATTCGTGGGTGTAAGGAGACAAGTAATGTCTTAAATAATAGGATGCAGCTGTGGACTGTACGCTTTGAAATAATTTTCTTAAGTCTTCAAAATCACATAAAACACAGTGGTCACTGCTTTCTAGATGTTGCTGAATTTTGGTTGCTTCCGCTGCTATTTGACTTAAATGATTGTGTAAACTTTGTTTAATTACATCATCTAATTGAAAAGAGTGACTTTCCATCATTGAACATAGCTCCAATCTAAAATAATTATTATGTTTTAATGTGTACGAAAGACATAAATCTATACTATAACGGTGTGAATTAAGAGTGACGCCCAAAAAAATTGCTCATATAATGAAAAAATAATAGATATTTCTGTTAATTTAAAGTATAGTTTTCTTATCGGATAAATTATTTTTGCTGTTGACAAATATTCTAAATATGCTAAAATTTTTAAAAAATACTTATCCAGAGTGGTGGAGGGAACTGGCCCTTTGAAACCCAGCAACCTGCATGTTGTGCAAGGTGCTAACTCCAACAAAATGATTTTCATTTTGAAAGATAAGGTGAATTTGTTGCCTAATCAGTCTTTCAGATGTGGAAGACTTTTTATTTTTCATGAAAAAACAGAAGCCTGTTGAATATATTGTTAACAAATAAGGAGGGACTGTGATGGCACAAAACTCTGACTTAAATTCTGTTTTTGCAAGCGTAGAAAAAATGTTAAGCGACATGAAGTTTGGCTCAATCACGCTTGTGGTTCAAGATGGGAAAGTAGTTCAACTCGAGAAAAATGAAAAAATAAGAATTAAATAAATAGCTGACTAGACAAACTAGAGGCGGTTTTATCCTTCATTATGGGGGTAAAACCGTCTTTTTTGATTGGATAACAAAGTATTGGAGTGAAAATCATGAGTGTATATACGTATGAAAATTGGCCAAATCAATTTCCGACTTTTGATGAGCAAGATGAAACAAAGGGAGCTTTAAAGGCATTAGAGTGGGCATATAACCATTATGGTGATTCTCTTATTTACGCATCTAGCTTTGGAATTGAAGGAATTGTATTAATTGATTTAATTTCAAAAGTGAAAAAAGATGCTCACATTGTTTTTTTAGACACAGGTGTTCATTTTAAAGAGACGTACGAAGTCATTGAAGCAATTAAAGAGAGGTTTCCAGATTTACGTATCCAAATGAAAAAGCCTAACCTATCGCTAAAAGAGCAAGCTGAAAAGCATGGAGATGAACTTTGGAAAACTGAGCCTAACCTATGCTGTCAAATTCGCAAGATTATTCCTTTAAAAGAATCACTTGCTCCGTATGATGCTTGGATTTCAGGGTTAAGAAGAGAACAATCTGAATCAAGAAGTAAAACAGAGTTTTTTAATAAGGACGAGAAATTCAAAAAGATTAAAGTTTGCCCATTAATTCATTGGTCTTGGAAAGAAATTTGGCGATATGTATATAAGCATAACTTGCCGTATAACAAACTTCACGATCAAGGGTATCCAAGCATTGGATGTGAGCCCTGTACGCTACCTGCCTATAACATGGAAGATTTACGATCTGGAAGATGGGCAGGTACTAAGAAAGTGGAATGTGGCTTACATGAATCTTAAATGAAAGAGCTGAAAATTTATGCTTGTTTACATTGCTTTTGCAATCGCCCTCTTTTTTGCGATGAATATTGGCGCAAGTGGTGCAGCTGCTGCTATGGGAGTCTCTTACGGTTCAGGTGCCATTAAGCATCGCAAAGTGGCATTAGTTATATGTGCACTAGGTATTTTACTAGGTGCTGTTATCGGTGGAGGAGAAGTTGTTAAAACCATTGGTTCTGGTATTATCCCAGAAAGTATTCTAACGGTGGAGCTAGTTATCATTATTTTAGCTTCTGCCACTCTATCATTATTCTTTGCTAATTTAATTGGAATACCACTATCAACTAGTGAAGTGACAGTAGGATCAGTTGTAGGTGTTGGGATTGCCTATCAATCTGTTTATATACAAAAGCTATTAATTGTTATGAGCTTTTGGGTTATTGTACCGATTATTTCGTTTGTAATTGCCTTTGTATGTGGGTGGTTATTAAAAAAGAAAAAAACGCCTACTCAGCAAAAGTGGAAAAAGCCACTTGCAGTTTTAGTAATAGCTACCGGTTTTTTTGAAGCTTTTTCAGCCGGTATGAACAACGTAGCAAACGCCGTAGGCCCGCTTGTTGGAGCTGGTATGATCAGTACATCAACTGGCGTTATAGCAGGTGGGTTAGCCGTTGCGGTTGGTGCATTACTTTTAGGAGATCGAGTAATTGAGACAAATGGGAAGAAAATCACGGATTTCACGGTGGGTGAAGGGTGTATTATTTCTGGAACAGGTGCGTCGCTTGTTACCGCAGCTTCTGTATTTGGACTCCCTGTCCCTTTAACGCAGGTTACAACATCTTCTATCATTGGAATAGGGGCAGCTAAATCTGGTTTTACATCTGATCAAAGACAGGTCATTGTTCAGATGTTAAAGGTATGGGTTGTATCGCCGGTTTTTTCTCTCGTTATCTCTTACGGTTTAGTGAAATTAGTGGTTGAAACAGATTTTTATGCGTTTGTGGTATTGATAAGCGGTTGTATTGCAACTTATGGCATTCTTAGTTTAATTAAAACAACAAAACAAAAACAAGAAAACCAAAAGATGACTGCTTAAAGATAAATATTAGTTATTCATTGAGGAGGAGTTTAGAATGAGTTCGATTCAAGCACATGGTGGAGAGTTAGTTAATTTATATCAACCTGATTATGATTATACAGGTGTTACGAAAGAGATTGAATTAGATAATATTGCATTAAGTGATTTAGAGTTAATTGGAATTGGTGGATACAGCCCTATTACAGGCTTCTTAGGACAGCGTGATTATGAAGCTGTTGTGGAAGGAATGAGGTTAGCTGACGGGACAGTATGGAGTATTCCAATTACTCTTCCTGTTACAGAAGAAAAAGCACATGAGCTACAAGTAGGAGATCAAGTTAAGCTTGTTCAAGATGGTGTGGTTTACGGTGTTTTAACAGTATCTGAGACGTATAAGCCTAATAAGGAAAAAGAAGCAGAGCATGTTTACCGTACGGCAGAGCTAGCTCATCCGGGAGTGCGTAAATTATTTGAACGTCCAAATGTATATGTGGCAGGTTCAATTGTACTTGTAAATCGTACGCAAAAAGATAAATTTGAAACATATTATTTAGATCCAGCACAAACAAGAGAGGTTTTTAAAGAACGTAACTGGAAGAAAGTTGTAGGTTTTCAAACTCGTAATCCTGTTCATCGTGCTCATGAATACATTCAAAAATCAGCTTTAGAAATTGTTGATGGATTGTTTCTAAATCCACTTGTAGGAGAAACAAAATCTGATGATATTCCAGCGGATATTCGTATGGAAAGCTATGAGGTATTGTTGAAAAACTATTATCCAAAAAATCGCGTATTCTTAGCTGTTTTCCCAGCAGCAATGAGATATGCTGGTCCTCGAGAAGCTATCTTCCATGCATTAGTACGCAAAAACTTTGGATGCACGCATTTTATTGTAGGTCGCGATCATGCTGGTGTAGGTGACTACTATGGCACATACGATGCGCAGCTAATCTTTAATAACTTTACAGAAGATGAACTTGGTATTACGCCATTATTCTTTGAACACAGCTTCTACTGCAAGAAGTGTGAAGGAATGGCTTCAACTAAAACATGTCCACATGAAAAAGAAGACCATGTCATTTTATCAGGAACAAAAGTACGTGAAATGCTTCGAAATGGTGAAGTTCCACCAAGTACGTTTAGCCGAAAAGAAGTAATTGAAGTGTTAATAAAAGGATTACAGCAAACAGTAACTTCAAATTAAGGGGCGGTTGAATTGAGTAAATCAACAAATATTACATGGCACGAATCAGGCATTAATAAAGAAGCAAGAAGACAACAAAACGGACATTATAGCTTTGTATTATGGTTTACTGGTTTATCGGGTTCAGGCAAGTCAACCGTTGCAAACGCAGTAGCACAAGCATTGTTTGAAAAAAACATTCGCAACTATGTATTAGATGGGGATAATATTCGCTTTGGTTTAAATAAAAATTTAGGCTTTTCTGCTGAAGATCGTACTGAGAACATTCGTCGTATCGGAGAAGTTTCGAAGCTGTTTGTTGACAGTGGGCAAGTTGTCTTAACAGCCTTTATTTCACCATTTAAAGAAGATCGTACGCAGGTAAGAGAGCTATTAGAAGCGGATGAATTTGTAGAAGTTTACGTAGAGTGCCCGCTTGAAGAGTGTGAAAAACGAGATCCAAAAGGGCTTTACAAGAAAGCGAGAAGTGGTGAAATTCGTGACTTTACAGGTATCGATTCACCTTATGAAGCTCCAGAAAATGCTGAACTGGTCGTAAATACATTTAATCAAACTGTTGAAGAGTGTGTTGAAACAGTTTTAGCATACTTAACAAATAAAAAATTTATTTAAAAGATATAAATAAAGGCCCTCACATCGCAAGAGCAAAGCTGTGCTTTGCATCGTGAGGGCCTTTGCTTTATTCATCAATAAGAGTAGATTAATAATATTGAGAGGGTGAAATAGAAAAATGGGGAAGGTGTATTTGGTAGGGGCAGGTCCAGGAGATCCAGAGTTAGTTACGGTTAAAGCAATAAAAGCTATTCAAAAAGCAGATGTAATTTTATATGATCGCTTGGTGAATAAAGAGTTATTAGAGTATGCTAAAGCAGAAGTGAATATCATTTACTGTGGTAAGTTGCCTAATTATCACACGTTGAAACAAGAAACAATTAATAGCTTTCTAGTGAAGTTTGCTAAAAAAGGTAAAGTTGTCGTGCGCTTAAAAGGGGGAGACCCTTTTGTATTTGGACGAGGAGGGGAAGAGGCAGAAGCTCTTGTAGAGAATAATATTGACTTTGAGATTATTCCTGGGGTTACATCGGGAATTGCTGCAGCTTCATATGCGGGAATACCTGTTACACATCGTGACTATAGTGCAAGTGTAGCTTTTATAACAGGGCATCGTCAAGACGAGCCTCGTAAAGCCATTAAGTGGGAGCAGTTAACAACAGCTGTTGATACATTGGTGATTTACATGGGTGTTAAAAACCTACCTTATATTTGTGAATCGCTTATGGAGCACGGAAAATCAAAAGATACGCCTATTGCACTCGTTAATTGGGGAACGTATGCTGAACAGCAGCGCACGGTTAGTGGTACGCTAGATACAATTGTTAATATCGTAAACAAAGAGAAGGTAGGAAATCCAAGTATAATTATTGTAGGCGAGGTTGTTCGCTTTCATGAAAAGCTAAATTGGTTTGAAAAATTAGCTTTTACACAATATGCTTGTGTTGAAGAGGCTTAGTAAAGAGGTGAATGGTATGGATGCAGTATTGTATATTTGTCACGGTAGCCGAGTAAAAAAGGGCTGTGATCAAGCCATTGAATTTATTGAAAGAAGTAAATCGAAGATTGATGTTCCCATTCAAGAAGTATGTTTTCTCGAATTAGCAGAACCTACAATTGAACAAGGTTTTAAGAGGTGTGTGGAGCAAGGAGCTACTAGAATCGCAATTGTCCCTATCTTATTGTTAACAGCTGGTCATGCTAAAGTAGATATTCCGGAAGAAATAAACAAAGTTTATCAACACTATCCACATATCAAAGTTGTTTATGGTACCCCGTTTGGTGTTGACAATCAAATTGTGGATATCTTGATAGAGAGAATTAAGGAGACTGAAGCTACCATTAAAAAAGACGCAATGGTACTATTAGTAGGTCGTGGAAGTAGTGATCCTGAAGTCAAAAAGGATTTTCATGAAATTGCTCAACGCTTGGCACATAAAGGTGGGTTTCAGCATGTAGATACTTGTTATTTGGCTGCCACAACACCAAAGCTTTTAGATGGCTTAAAACAGGCAAGTGAATCAAACTATTCACAAGTGTTTGTGTTGCCATATCTCTTATTTACAGGGATTTTGATGAACGAAATTCGAACAGAGTTAAAAAAATGGAATAAAGCTGAACAAGAGTTTATCTTAGCAAATTATTTAGGCTACCATGATAGGTTAAGTAATATCTTACAAAATCAAGTGAACAAATTATTAAACAGTCAAGGCAATGAATATGATGTTTACCGTTACTCTTAATTTAGAAGGTAAAACCATTTTAATTGTTGGCGGAGGAAAAGTAGCGGTTAGGCGTATACGCAAGCTGTTGGAACATAAAGCAGAGATCATAGTTGTTTCTCCACATGTGGATGATGAAATTCATGAATGGGACAAGCAAGGGAAAATAAAGGTGAAAAAGCGCTGCTTAGAAAAGAAAGACTTAGCTCACGTATTTCTTGTTGTAGTAGCTACTAATCAACTTGACGCTTTAGATATAGTAGAGAAAGAAAAGAGTGAACATCAGCTTATTAATATGGCTAGTGCTCACACAAAAGGAAATGTCTATATACCTGCGAGCTTTTCAAGAGGAGATCTATCAGTTGCCGTATCCACAAATGGTGCAAGTCCTTTGTTGACAAAGAAGCTTATTAGTGAGTTAAAGGTTCAGTTTGACGATAGTTATACACAATACACGTCTTTTTTAAAGCAGTGTAGAGAAATTATTCACAGCATGAATCTACCACATGTGGAAAAGTATAAGTTATTAACAGAAGCGACAGAGGAGGAGCTTCGATTATCAGAAAGATCCCAGGAACAATTTTTAAAGAAATTAAAAAATGTCTAAAAGGCATTATAGCCTTTTAGACATTTTCAATTTCAATGCTTCGAATGCCTGAAATCTTCTGTATTTCGTAATAAACTTCAGTGGTAGGGCGTTTTTGGTGAACGGACACCTTCATTCGAATATATAGTTGCCCCGTATCTAAATCTTTAATACGGATATTCTTTATTGTAATATCTTTTTCTTTAATGCTAGCTGTTGTCTCAACAATATTATGTTTATTAGCAAGTTTCAGTTGAAGGATAAGCTCTTTTTCACGTAGCTGTTTTGGTCCGAAAACCGTAATTAAAAATGGAAGCAGTTCGACGCTAATAATGAGCAAAATAACCCCTATAAATGCTTCCGTATAAAAGCCAGCTCCTACAGCGATACCTATACCAGCAGCTCCCCATATAATGGCAGCCGTTGTTAACCCCGAGATACTGTCATTTTCTTTGCGTAAAATAACTCCCGCACCAAGAAATCCAATACCAGATACAATTTGCGCTGCTAAACGCAGTGGATCCATAGTAATGTTATCACCATCGTTAAAAATGTGAGAGGACTCAATTGAGACAATGGTTAATAAGCAGCTAATAATTGAAATGACAAGTGACGTCTTTAAGCCTACAGGCTTACGCTTTAATTCTCTCTCCAATCCGATAATAAGTCCTAATAGAGCAGATATGCCAAGTTTCAATAACATTTGATGATCCATCTAATTCACCTATTTCACTAAACTGTGTTGTTTTATATCTGTATGATAAAATCAGGACAGATATGTATAGTTAGTATAGTAAACCATTTTTAGTGTTTAGAGATGAAAAATATCATTTTTTATGAAAAATTTTGAAGTTGTTCTCGTAGTTTATATTTTTGGATTTTTCCAGATGCGGTCATCGGAAATGCTTCTACGAAATAGATAGACTCAGGTATTTTAAAGTGTGAAAGTTTGTTTTTGCAATACTCTTTAATTTCAGATGCTGTTGCTTCTACACCTGGCTTTAATTTAATGCAAGCCACCACTGTTTCTCCGTAATGTTTATCGGGAACACCAATCACTTGAATATCTTCAATTTTTGGATGAAGGTATAAAAATTCTTCGATTTCGCGAGGATAGATATTTTCCCCGCCTCTAATAATCATATCTTTTAAGCGACCGGTAATTTTAATATATCCCTCATTATCAATGACGGCTAAATCACCAGTATGAAGCCACCCATCAGAGTCAATGGCCCTGGCTGTTTCTTCAGGCATTTTGTAATATCCCTTCATGATTAAGTAGCCTTTTGCGCAAAGTTCCCCTTGAACACCTATTGGTAATACGTGTCCGTTTATCGGATCGATGATTTTGACCTGTACGTGAGGATGAGATTTTCCAACGGTTGTTACCCGTCTTTCTAGGGAGTCGGTAGTTGTTGTTTGAGTAATAACAGGTGAGCTTTCAGTTTGTCCATAGGCAATGGTGATTTCGTTAATTCCCATGTCATTCATTACGCGTTTCATTACTTCGGTAGGACAATTCGATCCAGCCATAATTCCCGTTCGTAAACTTGATAAATCGTAATCATGGAAATTTGGAAGATTTAGTTCAGCAATAAACATAGTGGGTACGCCGTGTAAAGCAGTGCACTTTTCTTTTTCAACAGTTTCAAGTACAACGGTAGGATTGAATTCAACGATGGGCACCATGGTCGCTCCAACACATACGGATGCTAATAATCCCATAACACAACCAAAACAATGAAAGAAAGGTACAGGGATACAAAGTTTGTCTTGGTGAGATAGCTTCATTGCATTAGCTACTAAAAGAGCGTTATTTACTATATTATTGTGACTAAGCATAACGCCTTTGGGAAACCCGGTAGTGCCAGAAGTATATTGCATGTTAATTACTTCTTCAGGGTATACATTTTGTTCAGCGAGAGTTAGTGCTTCATCTGAAATGTTCATACTATATAGTAGAAATTGATTCCAATTCATTTTTTGGTTTTTATTATCGATACTAATTAGATGTTGTAGTCTCGGAAGTTTATGGACAATAGATGCAATGATTGATGAATATGAAGTCGTTTTAAAGGAATCAATATAGAAAAGGGCAGTTGTATCTGAATGATTTAAAAGATATTCTACTTCGGCTTCTTGATAACTTGTATTTACTGTAACTAGTACGGCACCAATTCGAGCAGAAGCGAGTTGAAGTAAAATCCATTCCAAGCGATTGGTAGACCAAACTGCAATATGGTCTCCTTTTTTAATTCCTAATCCTAGTAGAGCTTTTGCAACTTTTCCCGTTTCATTATACAATTCGTTATACGTATAGTGAATATTCTCTTGAGAGTAAATAGTGGCTGGGTGATTTTTAAATGCAGTGCTTGTTTCTTTTAATAATTGGCCAATTGTTAAATTCTTTAGCATCAATCTTAGTTCCCCCCTACTTAGTGATTGCGCTTTCATTTAATATTGTACCAGCACTCTCTTTATGTTTCATAAAAAAACTTCGACAACCTGTCAGAGGGAATTTGTCGAAGCATAAAGAAATTTGTTAATAGAGTAATTGATAAAAGTAAGAAGTTAAAAGTGTAAAAAACAAACTTAAGGACGATAGAAAAACGAAAGGAATTCCTTTTACCTTTCCTTCAGAGTTCATTAAGCGCAAAGATTCGAAATATGCTTGAGAAATTAAAAAGATGGACATAATAAAGGATACGTACAGAGCGATTGAAATCCATAGGTTCATGACATCAACTTCCTATCTATTCAATGTTATTACTAGAAGATATGTGAGAATGAAAAGTTCTATTCCTATAAAAGGTCAGTCATCTAGTAAAATGATTTTTTTACTATAGTTAATTTTTTAAAAAAATATCAAAAAAGCAGTTGCTATATAAATAAAATAATGATATATTATTAAATGTCGCTGAGATAACACAGCAGACACGCTGAAAAAAAGCGGAAAATTATTTTAAAAAAGTTATTGACTTTACGGTAGTAACTTGGTAATATTAAAAAGTCGCTTCCGAGCGACGTTGAACTTTGAAAACTGAACAAAGCGACAAACGTCAACGTTAATTTTTTAAACTTTTATGAGCAAGTCAAACATTTCTTCGGAGAGTTTGATCCTGGCTCAGGATGAACGCTGGCGGCGTGCCTAATACATGCAAGTCGAGCGAACTGATTAGAAGCTTGCTTCTATGACGTTAGCGGCGGACGGGTGAGTAACACGTGGGCAACCTGCCTGTAAGACTGGGATAACTCCGGGAAACCGGAGCTAATACCGGATAACATTTTCTCTTGCATAAGAGAAAATTGAAAGATGGTTTCGGCTATCACTTACAGATGGGC
>NZ_KQ758661.1:0-39781 GCF_001457055.1 Priestia veravalensis
AGCGTAGCTTTGCCGATGCAAAAGAGCTAAATGGGTATCGATATGCCCGGTATCGAGGGCTGAAGTCTGTCCAGATGCAGGCGTATCTGACGGCAGCTTGTCAAAACATGAAAAAAATCGCCCATTACCTGACCAAAACAGGTCAGGTAATGGGCGATTTTTATGGAAAACGACGATTTGTTTGTGAAATGTTTACTTGTTTCACTATAAAAAATGAAAAGAGCCTCAGATTGACGAGAACCTTACAGGTTTCTCGTCAATCTGAAAAAGGAAGCTTCATAGAAGAAGCTTCCTTATCTAAAGAACCTGCTTCTTATCGTTCAAGCTTCTAAGCGCTTGCTGGAATTAGCACAGTGCAATCAGCCTGTTGCTGAGGTGTCATAGGGCCAGGTCCCTCTACCTCTCTAGATAAGAAAACGTACAGTATGTAGTTATAAAATAATAAAACCTCCACTTACAGTGTCTTAATGACTGTAAGAAGAGGTTGGGATCATGTAAGTAAGAACCAGCTCTCTTCTTATCTATCAAGCACTGCTTGTTGGAGTTGGCACGGTTCAAATGTCCGTTGCCGAGGTTTCACAGGGCCAGTCCCTCCACCTCTCTGGATAAGAAGTTTGTCGAATATTGTAGAATATTGTTGATAACTTAAATCCTATGTTACACGCTGAGCAAAGGAATGTCAATGACTTTTCTGAAAAGATTTTTCTTTCTAACAATATGATACCGCTATCATAACTAGACCAACAAAAAAGAGTGCCTTAAGCACTCTTTTTATACATTAATAGCAACTTTTTGCTCATATAAATGAATAGCCTGATCTAGCATAGCAAGACCTTCATCAATCTGCTCTTTCGTTACGGATAAAGGTGGAACCATACGAATCACTTCGCTTGCATTGCCACAGAAATAGAAGAGAACGCCTTGTTCAAGAGCTAAGTCTAGAATTTCAAATAGTGCATCCCCATTGGGTTCACCTGTTTCAGGATGTACAATCTCAATTCCGATCATAAGTCCCACTCCACGAATGTCTCCAATTAGCGAATGCTTTTCTTTTAACAGCTCCAATTGTTTGAGCGCATAAGCACCCATTTCTTTTGCATTTTCGAGAAGATTTTCTTCTTGAAGCACTTCAAGTGTAGCAAGCGCAGCCGAACAGCCAATTGGATTACCGCCAAACGTAGTGCTATGCGTGCCAAGAGGCCATTTTTTCATAAGCTCTTGTGAAGCCACAGTAGCACTTAACGGAATGCCTGAAGCGATGCCTTTTGCAATAGCCATAATATCTGGCACGACGTCAAATGTCTGTGCAGCAAACCATTCTCCAGTACGTCCAAAACCTGTTTGCACCTCATCAAAAATGAGTAAAATGCCATGACGGTCACAGATTTCACGAAGCTTTTTCATCCAGCTTTTTGGTGGAATGATATATCCACCTTCACCAAGAACAGGCTCTAAAATAACAGCTGCTACTTCTTCTGGCGTTACTTGATGCTTAAACAAAGTATTAAAGTCTTTTTCAAGCTTGTCTTCAAAATAAGCATCTACATTAACACCGTCTGGACATTCTTTTGGATTGGCATATGGAATTTGATAGGTTAAACCAGAAGGCTGCTGAAACTGACGGTATTTACTTTTTGAAGTTGTGACGCTTAGCGCTCCCATTGAACGTCCATGAAAACAGCCTAAGAATGACACGACGTAAGGTCGTTTTGTTACGTGACGAGCAAGCTTTAAGGCTCCTTCAATTGCTTCCGTACCGCTGTTTCCAAAGAAGAAACAGTCCAGGTTACCAGGCGTAACTTTTCCTAGTTCGTCAGCTAATCTTAAGATAGACTCGTACATAATAACGCCAGAAGGTCCATGAAGTAGCTGATCAGCTCCGTCTTTAATAGCTTGCACAACTTTTGGATGACGATGTCCAACATTCGTTGTTGCAATTCCAGATGTAAAGTCTAGGTATTGTTTGCCATCTAATCCATAGTAGTAGCACCCTTCTTCTTTTATAACGGGTAGATTTGGATGATCTTTTGCCATAGTAGGTGCTAAAAGTTCAGGCATTCTGTTAAATAGATGATTCCAATCGTTTGACATAGTAATCCTCCTGTTTTCTAACAAATTATTAAAAATATTCTAAAAACATTTGATGTCTTTATGATAAATGATGTGCATGCCGATGTAAATGAGTGTTTTAGGAATGATGACTCCATCATAGACTACGACTCTACAGGGTTTGTATATAAAATAGATTATTTTTATTTTTATGCTTTTTTTCTTTTCAAAACTTCTGATAAAGCTTTGATAGAATAATATTTCTGTTTTATTCTACTATGTATTTTTATAAAAATCAATTGCATATATATAAATTCCTATGGTGACTAGTAGTTCTTATTTAGTTATTAAGAATGGGCTCTCCGCTTAGTGTAATTTAGAAACCACTCTTTACTTAGCATGATTTCCATTTCAGATTGCTCCCTTTCCGCAGGGCGAGCGTTGAGCCTCTTCGTAAACTGCGGGGTCTCAACTGACTCGCTAGTCCTTTTGGAGTGTCGCATCTTTCATTCCAATCACGGGCTTTTTATAGGGAAAACCTTTGATGAGGTTATACTCTGTATGCAATTTAAAAATACTCTTTGCTTTGCATCATTGCCACTTACCATTAACTCTTTACACATAGCTACATTTGTCGCACGAAGCATTCTAAAACACTAGCATTTTATTAATTATATGCGAGTAAAAGACAAATTGGCTGATTTAAGCTTGGTACACTACCAGACTTAAACCAGCCAATCTGTTTCATCATTTAAAATCTAACTTTGTAGGATAATTAGATAAATAAGCTATTATTTATTGTAGGTACAATTGTTTTCAGTTCAATTAAATCATCTATTATGATATCAGCCTGAGCTAGTTCATGCTCTTGTGCAAAATCGAAATTACATCCTACTGCAATCAAATGATTATTTTTGGCAGCGTTGATATCGGACAGACGATCTCCGACTACTGCCGCTTGTTTTATATCGTATTTTTTTATAATTTTTTTTACTAAATCACTTTTGTCTAAGGTTTCTATTTGTTCAATACTAAATGTTTCAGTAATCCAATTATCCAAACGATAATAACTTACAATGGCTTCTAAATAATCCTTTAAGCCATTACTAGCTATGTAAATGGAACAACCATTCTCTTTTAAATAACTAAAAATCTCTTTTACATTAGGATATAGAGCACCTTTGCCCTTTTGGATATTCTCAATTAATCTATTCAAAAAATAAGCATCGGCTTGCATTCTTATTTCATTCGAATGATTAGGTAATAAAGCTTCCCATACTTTCGGCAAAGGTACCCCCATAATGTTACGATATTTATCAATAGGCGTCTCAGCATCCCATTCATTTAGTAAACGTAAATGATTAAAGGTATCATCAAGTGATATCTCTAAAATTTTATCCGTTTGAAACAACGTTCCATCCATATCAAAAATCAGTGATTGTATCATTACTCCCTCTCCCTTTTTCACAATTAAAACCTAACCTCTTATTCATAATACCATAAAAAGTAAATTAAACTTTTATAAACCAAGTACAAGTTCGTTACATTGCGCTACGGCCACTCGCTTTCCGCGGGGAGGAACCTGAGCTTCCTCGCTGCGCTGCGGGATCTCAGTTTTTCTCTCTTTCCCGCAGGAGTCGAGTGCCCTACGCTCCATTCCACCCTGTTTCCAACATTGTTTTCACAATCAACGAAAAAACCTGAACTCTCAACCGTTCAGGTTTATCATTGGCTGAATTACTTATGTCCCACCCTCTTTTAGTATTCATCTAAATAGCCATAAGATTCTTTAAATAAGATGACTGTGGTTGTTTAAGGTTTGAAGCTTCCACTTTTGGTCCTCATGGATAAAGGTTGTGATGCTCGTGTTTTGCAGGGCCGTTTTTCCTGTGCCGTGCTCTCCGTTTGTTACGTAGTGGATAAAGGTATTAATGATGGCTCCGTGGCTCACAACGGCTACCTTTCTTCCTTTAGATTCTTCCATAATTTCCGTTAGACGTTTTAAAAGGCGCTCTTGAATGACTTCTAGTGCTTCCATATCGTATAAAGCTTCGCTTCCCCAATTTGTATCATAATTGGGAACTAGGTCTCTTAATGAAGCAACCGGCTTTCCTTCTAGCTGGCCAAAAGAGCGCTCTCTCAATCTTTCACATGTTTCAATGTTATTAATACCGGATGCAGTCGCAATTGCTGCTGCCGTATCGTAAGCTCTCGTTAAATCGCTTGAATATAACTTTTCAATTCCTTCATTCTTTAAAAATCGTGCAACTTGCTGAGCTTGCTTCATGCCTTGCTCATCAAGTCCTATATTGCGCTGCCCTTGAATAAGCTTCTTTTTATTCCATTCGGTCTGTCCATGACGGATTAAGTACAGCATACCCTCACTCCTTTTTCCCTTTATTCTTTATTATAAAGAATAAAGGGATATTCAGGTGAAAAGTTTACCTTAATCAGGATTACATGATGCTTTTCCATGGCGAAGCACATCAAAGATAGCTTGACCATCACTTGAAGAGTTCTCCGAAAATCTAACGGGTAATAAAGAAAATACCGTATAGTAAACTGAAAAATAAACAAACTGATAAAAGAACAGATTTGCTGTGAAAAAACTAGATTCAATTAAACTATTTACAATAAAGATGGATGCTAAATTAGCCAATGATCCTCCCGCATAGACACAAGCATGAGAAAAACGGTTATCATATTTTAGCTTTTCATATACGCAGACGGAGTCTAAAAAATATATTGATTTCAACTTAATTTTCTTCCATTTAAAGATTGTTCTTCCTTTTCCAATTGTAAAGTTTACCTGTCCTCCGAATAGTAAGGCCATAAAGGAATGACCTGACTGATGGATAATAGATACAATAGGAACAATGAGCAAAAACGAAAACAAAAATTTAGGAATATCATCTAATCCAAACACAGTTCCATCTCCTTTATCATACGATTTGTTACCACTACTATTCCACTTTGTATCTCTTTAAAACCTGTGTTTTTCCAGTTTTATTCATTCAGTTAAACCAAAAACCTTCTGTAATCGTACAGAAGGTTTTTGTTAATAAGCGCTAATATTTAGTTCATTTAAAAAAGTAACAGCAAATGCTTCACATGCTAGAATATCTTCTTCCGTCTCAGGAGCCATTTCAACTTTTAAACCGGCTTGAACAATATCCGCTCCACACTTTTTCAATCTTTCTTCAAGTAGGTCTACCGCCGCACAGAACTCTGGATAAACGCGATCCCCTGAACCAAAAGCAGCTGCCTTTTTACCAGTTAGATTCATTTCATCTAAATCGTCATAAAAATCTTCTGCTTCATAAGGTAAATCTCCGTTACCCCACGTATAAGCTCCAAGTAGAATACCATCGTACGCTGATAGGTTTTGTACATCTAATAATTCAAGCTCTTCCATATGTACCTCATGTCCTGCACTCTGAACTTTATTTTTCAGAAGAACTGCTATCTCTTCTGTGTTACCCGACATACTTGCATATCCAATTAGAATTTTCGCCATTTCTTTACTCCTCTTACTTACATTTAAACAATTTGTGCATAAATTGCATCCACTTTATCTCTTATCTTTTGTAAGTTAAATCGCTTGCTAACCATCGAATGGAATAATTCTCGGTTTTGTGTATCAAGTGCTTCGTTAATCTTAAAGTTCAAATGATTCATTTGAAGATCTACATCTAATATTGAACAGATGACTCCGTTCAGATATAAATCTTGAAGCTCTTCAGTACTTATGAAACATTGAAACTCTCGATTGACATCCATCAACGAATGCCAGCCTAACGAATCAATATATTTCCGTTCATCTGTAAGCGTCCATACATCTCCTTGGTGGAAGGTAATGACGTGTTGATGACTTTCTCCAGGACAACAACAGCTTACTTCATGACTAAATGCCTTTATTACCACTAAATGTTTATCCATTGATTTTTCTCCTTTTCTATTTATACATTTCAACTGAGCCTCTTTAAGTTTGTCTTATGTTCAAAAAGCTTATTATTTTCAATCAGTAATTGATAATTATTATCAGTTTATATGATAACGATTATCAATGTCAACTATGCTTTTTCAGATAAACAAAAAAACATGCATATGTCATCATATACATGCTTTTAATCTCTCTTTAAAAATTGATAAACGGCTTCATCGACTTCTTTGCTCTCATGTAAATTTGAGTGCGACTCATGGAATGTCTGAAAATGAATATGTTCGGTAAATGAGTCAAGTCCATATGCACTTTCAATCGTTACAACGCCATCCGTACCATCGCCAATATCTCCAGCTCCGGAAAATATATCAATATGTTGTGCAAAATCTTCTTTCCTAGCATGCATGTCTCTTAATGCAGCGGAATGAAAAACTAAATCACGAGCTCCTTCAGACGCCTGGTAATTCTTTGCACGTGGATACATTTCCATTAGTTCACCATAGTCTAAGCCTTTTAATGGGGAACCAAGTGTTACAAGCTTATGAACATCTTTAGGTCTTTCTAAGCTAACGGCTGTAGCGGTTAAACCACCCATACTATGACCTAATAAATCAACAGAGGAAATATGATACATTTTCTTTAGGTCATCGATAATACGCCCAACCCATTTCGTCTGCTCTTCAAGACTTGCATCTGCCTTTTTAAAGACAACATGTACCATAGGTAACTGTCCCGCTAACTTTCCTTTTTGTTTCCACTGTACTGTTCCATCACTTCTCACGATACAATATGCTGATTTTTGTCCCCAGTTGTTTTCTTCAAATCGTTTTATCATCGTTCCTAAGCTATTTTGACTTCCTAAATATCCATGTATAAACAAAACAGGTATTTCTCCCGACGAACTTGCCCGCTTTGTTTGGGACGAGAAGATATACCAGCAAAAAGCTACTAATAATATAATGCTAAGAAGCAAAATGAATATTCTCAAGCTGCTAGCCTCCGATCGTGCCTTTACCATATTATTTCTCTAAAAGATTGTATCCCTATATTAGCTGTCTCTCGTTTGTTAGTCAAAAAATTTCGCATGAATCTTTTGTTGATATTGACGATAAGTAGGAGAAGACATCATGCCTTTTTGCTTCATGATTTGCTGTAGCATTACTTTTTTTCTGTTAGCTTTTGTTCTACTTCAGCTTTTTCATCACCGCTACAAACAGCTGCCAGCTGTTCAAGCGTAAGGACTTCCTTTTTCAGTTGCTTCTCATCTGAAACCATACCAGCATTTTTCATCATCTGATATGCTTGACGCAGCTCTTCTGGAATATGACTCAAGTCTTCTAGCTGCAGCGGCTTTCCTGCTCCTGGTAAATCATTAAAATCACCATCGTTAATCGCTTGTTTGATTTTTTCTTCTGCGATAATATGAGCAATATCCATATAAGTCCCCCTTTTATATACTATCGGCCAGTTATGACTAATTTATAAAAAAAGCCTCCTTATATCAAATAAGGAGGTGAAAAAGTTGTTCAAAGGTCATCATTGTTATGCCTATAGTTTAATAAAACCACATTATGATAGCGTTTTCAAGTTTTTTTAAAAGAAAGAATGGCTTTCACCACTCTTTTTTCACATCTTTCTCTAGCATTTTATTTTATGCTATTCTGTGTCTGATCGTGGAACTAAAATTTCCCCGTTCCCTTCATTTTTTTCTACAATCATTTGTAAAATCGTATTCGTTAATTTGCTAGGTTGATACGGTTTCACTAAATAAGCATATGCTCCAAATTCCATACCTTTATTTTTTTCATCGAGAGCTGACGAAATAAAAATTGGAATATGCTCAGTATTTGGATCGTCTTTCAGCGTCTTTAAAATATCCCACCCGTTCATCTCATGCTCGTGTAGCATAATATCTAATACAATAGCTTCTGGCGGATTAGCTTGTATCGCTTCTATTGCAGCTTCGCCTCGATCGAAATGTCGAACGTAAAAACCGCTTTCTTTTAGCTCTACCTGCAGCAGACTTGCTAGACTTTTATCATCTTCAATAATGATGATGCTACGCTTACCTTCTTCTTTTTCTTGGTCGAGTTGTTCAACGGAATGAGTTGTCATTAAAGGCAAACTAATCGTGAATGTGCTCCCTTTTTTCCACTCTGAATCAACTTTAATTTCACCTTGATGCGATTTAACGATTTCTTTTACAATAGAAAGCCCTAATCCTGTTCCACCAATTTTTCTCATATCCGAATTATCAACGCGATAAAACTTTGTAAACAGCTTATTTATTGCTTCTTCTGGAATTCCAATTCCTTCATCTTTAATAGCAATATACACTTTATCATGCTCTGCAAGTACTTTTATTTGTACATTCCCACCATCTGGTGAATACTTAACAGCATTGTGAATTAAGTTGTTAAATAGCTGTATGAGCTTATCCTCATCACCGAAAACAACAAGATTTTCACTACTTGTTATGATATCAAATGTATGCTTTCCCGCATTTATCTGCTGAACGTTTACGACTTGCTTTAAAATCGGAACTAAATCCACATAATTTTTATGATACGTTTGCGTTCCAGATTCCATTTTTTGCACATCAAGAAAATCATTAATTAAAGCTGTTAAGCGTTGAGCTTCTTGATAGATGGTATTTAAATATTTCGTTTGCCTTTCCGGTCGAAGCGTTTTGTTTAACATAAGTTCTGTAAAGCCTAATACACTCGCTAACGGTGTTCGAAGTTCATGACTTACTGTACTAACAAACTCAGACTTCATTTGGTCTACTTCAAACTCTTTGGTAATATCTCGGTGAACAAATAAAACACCAAAGCGCTGACGGTTACGATAAACGTATTCACTGTACACCTGAATTACACGATTTGAGCCTGCAATATTTACTCGATACATGACAGTTGACTGACGGTTTTTAGACATATCAATTGTGTCATTAATGAATGCTAGCAGTTCTTCGCTATTATCCACTCGCTCACTAATCTGCTTCGTCCATTCATCCAATGGTGAATTAAGAACTGTTTTTGAATGCTGAGACCCAAAGATTTCACAAATATTTGTATTCACTTGTAAAACCTTACCTGATGCATCCACAAGCTGAATACCTTCCTTAATGGAATTGAGTACATCCTGAGATAATAAACGATCATGCTCAGACTCTTCGTAAATATTAATCTTCTCTAGCGTAAGCGCTACTTGTTTACTTAAAGCCGAGAATGTATCTAAATCGTTTTCTGAAAAATCGTTCGCATATCGGCTATAGCACATACAAGCAATCAGTTCACCTGTTGATGAAACAACTGGTACAACAACATCATATACATAGAGCTCCTTTTCATGATGAAGCTGCTCTGACTGTTCGCATTGTCGCTTAATGACAACAGGCTGATGCTCTTCCTTAAGAATTGCTACATAACTATTTATATAAGTTAATGCTTGTGCCATAGCATGCTCTGATAAGCCAATTGAGGCATGCCCTTGTTCGGTTAAAAGGGCAATAAATCCGTGGTCAACTTTCATTACATTCCGCATATTTTTTACAATGTTATCTAGAACCTCTTGTTTTTTCAAGGAATTTGTTAATTCATCTATGAAATTGTTGCGCGCTTCTAATTCGTGCTCTCGTTCTTTCATTTTATCTAACGCATTTTGGAGTTCATCTTGCTGGCTATGCAACTCGTCTTGTTGCGCAGTCAGTTCTTCATTCTGAGCGAGTAATTCCTGTTCGTTCGCCTGCAAGCTCACCACCATTTTATAAAAAGCTTTGGATAGTACGCCAATTTCATCCTCACGCTTTTCATCTAGCTCATAAGATAAATCTTTACCATTGGCAATTTCGCTAGCCACATAAGCAAGCTCGTTAAGAGGCTTTCCAACTTGTTTTAATAGAATCCTTGTTAATACAATGAGCACTAATAAGCTAAATCCCAATAGCCCAATAAAGAACCACTGGCTTTGATTTATATCTTTAGAAGCAACCATATAGGCAATATTTATTTCATCGGAGAGCTGCTGTTGGTATTCATTTAAATCTTCTTGAACTTTTTCAATACCTGCTGTCGCTTCTTTACGATCTTGATTCTTTTTAATTCCCTCTATACCCTGTTTGTCATACACGTCTTTAAACTTTGGCATCGTCTCTGTAAAATAACTATTCACAAAATAATCAAGGTTACGAATCATGACTTGATCTTTTTCATCAGCTGAAAGGAATAACTCATCAATATGTTGCTGTAAAGGTTCTTTTCGACTTATTGCTTGCTGATACATGTCTTGCTCACCAAACGCAATGTAGCCTCGTGCTTGTAGAAAAGCACTATTTAAATCCGTTTTAATCGCAATAACAAGCTTTTCTTTTTTCATTAACTCTTGACGTTTTTCATCGAACGTTTCAGCAATATTTTTTTGATCGTTAATTAGCATGACAGAGCCGATTGTAAACATAACGAAAAACACTACTATCAATAAAATAAACTGGGAAGAAATGTTCTTTCTTCCCACTTTTAATTTAGTTTTCATTTAAAATATCCTCAACCTTTTCCGCTAAAGCTAGTGGACTAAACGGCTTTGACATAAAATGCGCCGCTCCTGCGTCAATGACCCTATACTGGTCAGCGAGCTGACTTTTGGCTGACAATACGAGAATGTTTTTATACTTCTCACTGTTGATTGCTTTTAGCTTTTGAATGACCTCCAAACCGGTAAACACCGGCATCATATAATCCACAATAAGTAGATCAAAGTCTTCTCTTTGTGCATATTCAACAGCTTCTTGACCATCCTGTGCTTCTACTACTTCATGCCCTTCGTCTTCTAGCGTATCTACAATTAGCATACGAAGCACTGCTTCATCTTCAGCCAGTAAAATTTTCGCCATTATTCTCCTCCTAAACGCTGGTTTTTAAAGGTATCTTGTAAAATATAATAAGACGATTTCAACCTCTCGTGATGCGTTGGCTCCTGCCACGTTTTCCACGTATAGTGATAAAAGTCTTTAGGTTCTAAACGGTTTTCTTTCATAGCTGGAATTGTATCCTTTATGGCTTTTGTTTTACGGTCAACTGCTACAACAGCTAGGTCAATTCCATCCAAAGTTACACTTTCTGATAGCTCACCTTTTTTCCATACATCTCCCATTGCTTCTCTAGAGCTAGGGTCTTTCATATTTAATAACGCCCATGGAATACGAAGCTCAAACACGCCCGTTTTTTGATTCAAATAATAGTCTGTTAAACTATCAAAATTCTTATCTTCTGGATCTGTAGTACCAAACCTGAGCTTTCCTGTTTCATATGATTCAAACGGAATTATTTCTTCCTTTCCGCTGCCATTCTTAATTTGAAGCTCTTTATTAAGCGTTAATCGAATTGGATGGAACACCCCGTTATCTTTTTGATTGGCATACGGTACAGTTGGAATCATCTGCAGCTTATGTGCATAAGAAAAATAAAACGTATCATAGTAGCTATCAATCCAAAGATGACTGTTTTCTTTTCCATTAAGTTCAGCGACAAAATCAATGCCTTGTGTTTTTAAGCCTGGTAGCTGCTTTATGTTCGACTGACCTTGATCTTTAATTGTGTTGAAAAGCACATATAAACTTTCATCTTTAAGATTGTCTGACTTCCCTTTTACGTATAAATATCCTTCATCACTCGTTACTTGGAAGTTCTTTAATGAAGAAGAGGAACTGCTTTCTGTTGTTGCTTTCTTCCAATCATCCTCTTTTCCGTCAATAATTACTTTTTGCTCTCGTCCCGGTTCAAAGCTTAGTAAACCAAAATGCTGTTCATTAGTTTGCATATTATTCCAAAACGGTCTGCGGTCAGGATTGTCATAGTCCATTGTATTCCACGTTCGCTTAAACCACTCATCTTGCCATGTGAAAACAAGTCCTCCAGCCATTTTTTCTTCGACGATGTCTTCAAACAAGTGCGTTAGCATTTCTCCTTGTTCTTGTTCTGAATGAAACCCTTGATTCCATCCATATCGATTGCGGTGCGTTAATCCTCGGGAAGCCGGAATGCCAAACTCAGCAACAAGGAGCGGCATGTCGTGAACTTCTTTCATATGCTGCAAATAACCAGCATAATTATTTTTGTTGCCACGGTGATCTACATAATTCACATAACGAGATTCATAGTTTAAAAAATCCGGATAATAAGGGTAAATATGATACGAAGCAAATAACCCGGGCTCAAATTGATCCGTCGCATGAATTAGATTTGGATTAACCGTTATTTTATCTTCGTCTTCTGAAGGCTCAGAAGGATGCGTCAGTAAATCCGTCGTCACCCAATTTGTAAAGCTCATCGGCCTTTGCCAGTTGTAATTTTCCTGTTCGTAATCAATTGTTTGTTCCATCATTTCAGCAAGCCATACCTCAAAAGGCTGTGCTCCTTGTGTATAAATATATTTACCTTTAAAATCCTTCATGCCCTGATGCTTCTCATTGGTTGATAGTGCAACATCCGGGTCCCACTCAACTCCAATCATCCATCCAAGTACGTATGGCGAAACATCTGCTTTATACGTACCGCTTGCATGCCCTGCACGCTTTGGTAGTGTTGCGTTACCGTGAACTAAATCAACTACGCGCTTGATTTCATCTACAAACTCATCGGTATTTTCTTTTGAAAAAGCGTCTTGTGACTCATAAAATACTTCTTCATTAATCCATACACCATGAAAAATATAAAGAGGATCTTTCGCTTGCTGATTGTATTCAGCTAATGCTTCATAAAAACCCGGGGGATGAATCGTATATACCCGAATAGCGTTGGCATTCATTTCACCTATTTGTTTAAACCATCTCATGTACTCTGCTTTTGTAATAGCCGTCTCACCAGGAAAATGTCCAGGGTTCGCAATCCCCATATTAACACCCTTTACTAGAATATCCTGCCATTTTCCATCTTTATAAACTTGCAGGTAATCGTCTCCTGCTTTTCCAGTAGATTGATAGTTTTTGCCGCTATAAATCTCAATCGGAAGCTTTTGATCTTTTGTTTCTTTACTTTGAGTGACAACCTCTTTCATTAACGGAATATAGATATTCCAATAAAAAGCGGTCGAATCATCTTTTCGTAAAGATGTAATCCATTTTTTCCATGTTGGATAAAAAGATGCTTGATGAACAGCAGGTATTTCTCCTTCATCTGCGAAGTCTCCTGCAAAATAATACGTATTATACTTACTTGTCTTATGATACGTTACCGCTGGAATCGTTGTTGGAATATTGTGCTCTGAGAGTTTTTGTTTAGCTGAATCTTTCAAGTTCAGCGTATACGTTGCCTGAATTTCACTTTCATCTTGTGCTTGGATAACGTCGAACCAGTACTGATATGCTGCTTCATCATTTAGTCCAAGTTCTTTCTGCCCGCTCTTGGTATACTGAAACCAAACTGGATTATCTTTTAATTCTTTTTCCGTAATCACAATTAGTTCATTTTGTTCATTTACAAATAATAATCCTTTACCTGTAAGAGCCCATTCTTCTCCAAACTGCTCTCGGTACGCTAGTTTAGCCCAATTTGGAACTTCACTACTGCTAAAGTCTTCGAAATAGCGTCCAATCCATCCTGTCCAAGTGACGTTATAAAGGTCATAAAGTTCTGTTCGCACCTCTTTTGGTGTTGGGCTCGCAAAAGAATTAAATTCTCCTACAAGAGTTGAGTGGTGATCGTATAAAGACGTACGGATAAAGGCAATATCCTCTGATGTTACTCCTCCGTATAAAAGCTTGGAGCGGTTACCTTCTTTTACGCCGCCATTCAAATCCTCTTCATATACTCCATATCCATCTGCTAGGTAGATCATGTCATAGTCATTTTGCTTTGGTAGAGAGCGAATTGTATACTTGTCGTTATCACCTGGAACAAACCCTACATAGTCTTCCTTTGCATCATAAGCTTGCCCGTCTTTGACTAACTTTGACTGATTTAACATCCACACAAGTCCTTGGTGCTCTCTGTACGTTGAGTCAGGTACTGTTTTATCAATAATTAATACGTTAAAGTCCGTTTTTCCTTTTAATGCCCATGCAATAAATGGAGAAACAGCTAGCAGTACAATCGCTGTAATCCCTGCTGTCCACAGCCATTTCCTCATTGCGACACACCCTTTCTTTGCATGTCACCCCAACCTGTTTTCTTACGTAAAACATCAATGAACCCGTGACAGCGCCAAATTACTGTTAATGGTCGGTACCAAAAAGATTCTGTTAGCGAAAAGAAAAATAAAACGAAAATATCCTGCACTTTTGGAAACTTTCTCAAGCTCCACTCTTCTAATAGGACCGCAGCCATTGAATACAGGGAGCCATAAATGACCATCATCATAAACAGCAAATACGCAAATTCTAAGTAAATTCCTCCTACAATGAGGGAAATTACAATAAATAAGTAACCAAATAATTCCATCAAAGGACCTAATAATTCGATGAAAAAGAAATAAGGCATCGATACCATCCCAATGCTTCCATACTTAGGGTTAAACATCATCTTTTTATGTTTCCAAAGACTATCAAAAAGACCACGATGCCAGCGGTTACGCTGTCTGCTTAAATACTTCATTTCATCCGGTGCTTCTGTCCAACAAACAGGATCGGCAATATACACAATTTGCTTCTTTTCTTTGCGGTCTTTTAAAAGGCGATGAAGGCGCACAACAAGCTCCATATCTTCACCAACCGTTTTAGAATATCCTCCTGCTTCAATTACCCAGCGTTTTGAAAATACGCCGAATGCCCCTGAAACAATCAGCAGTAAATTATGCCGACTCAGTCCAATTCTCCCCATTAAAAATGCTCGTAAATATTCAATGACCTGCATCACAACAATTGGTTCACGTGCCAGGCCTACTGATACAACCGCTCCGTTTTCAATTTGGCAGCCGTTAGCAATTCGCACGCTTCCCCCAGAAGCAATAACATCTCCATTTGAATCAATAATAGGCTTCATTACTTTCAAGAATGCATCGCGTTCTAGTACAGAGTCCCCATCAATTGAACAGAAATACGGATAGTGGGAAATGTTAATCCCAGCATTTAAAGCGTCTGATTTCCCACCATTTTCTTTATCAACCACATACAAATATTCATAAAGCTCTGACTGATAAAGTGCGTTTATCTCTTTCGTTTGTAGCTGTTGTCGAATGACTCGGTTGACTTTTTTTAGCTGAAATTCTTTAATTAATTGCTGCATTGTAGCATCCGATGAGCCATCATTGATAACGATTACTTCGTATTCTGGATATTCAATACTTAGTAATGAACGAACGCTCCCAATGATTCCTTTTTCTTCATTATATGCAGGAACCAAAATAGACAGCGGTGTCGTGTAGCTGACGTTAAGTAAATCTTCATACGGCTCTTCATCATTTAACTGATACTGTCTTCGAAGCTGAACCGCTGAAATTAAAAACATAATAAAATAAAAAAGCATTACAACTCCCATATAGATAAATACAGCCGTACCAAAAAAATATAATAAATAATGCCATATGCTATTGAGCATCTAGTTCACCGCCTTTTTCTAACCATTCATTTGCCATGTCACGCGCAAAGAGGTCTGTGGTTGTATTTGAAATTCTGCGCAGTCGCTCATATCCATTCGGAAGCTGCGTAATTGATCGAGCTGCGTTGGATCGAACCAGAAAATGACGGTCATTTAATAGCACCTCTAACCACATAATGGCTTCTTCTCCTTGCGCTTTACTTAATAGCTTCGCTGCCATCATTCGCTCTTCCCATAAATCTGATTTTATATGCCGAAGCAGGCGAGATGTATCTGAAACGTAAGAAAGTTCATTTAATGCTTTTAACGAGCGAATGCGAGTTTCATCAGAAGTAGAATGAAGCTGCTTCTCTAGAAAAGGAAGTTGTTCAAGATTGCGATTAATACCAATAATATCAATAGTTGCCAGCTGTACTTCTTCCATATGTTCATTAAATCGAACAATAAATTTTTCAAATTGCTCATCATTCATCATGCTTAATAAGGAACGATACGTAAACTCAGAACGTTTATAATGCTCATTGAACAAATACTGTTCATAGTGAGGGTCATGAAACCGAACTAATATTTTTAAGATTTGACTTTCCTCTGCCACTGTTATTTGCTTTTTTTCCATTACCTTTCGTACATCATCCAAGAGATTGACCATGTGTAGTCCTTCAATTGCATACAACGTATTCATTCGAACGCTCCAACGGCGATGTCGCAACTGCTTGCGATACAAAGCGCTGAGTTCTCTTTCAGCATATCGCTGAATAAAGTGCAAAATTTCTTCTCCATTCACAACTTTAACAAGTGCTAAAAGCAGCTCTTCTACGGCCGTCCTCTGTACATCATTCTTGGGGGTTATTTTCAAATTTTCATCTTGTAGATACATATATTGAATAAATGATTCTTGAATACTTTCTTTATAGTTTTCTACTTCTTCTCTTTTACAATTCACACGCGCTTTTTTTATCACTAAATACAAGAAGAAACCAATTAGCAAAGCAAATAAAACTAAAAATAAATAGAACACCCACTGAATCTGTATAAATTCCATATTATTTTACTCTCTTCATTAACAAGCGCATTCTCTCTTCTAACTCCATTAACTTAAATGGCTTTGTCATATAATCATCTGCTCCTAGCTGCAAGGCCCTTTGGATATCATTTTCACTGTTTCTAGAGGTTAACATCACAACTGTAAATTGATCATGTCTTTTTTCTTTTCTTAATCGTTGAAGCACTTCTAGCCCATCCATTTTCGGCATCATTCCGTCTAAAATAACAAAGCAATGAGTATTTTCATCTAGGATAGTTGAGTTCATAAACTCTAAACCATCTTTATACGTATGAACTTGCACCTCATATCGAGTACCAAGATCAATTCGTCCCAGTAATTCTGTTAACATCGTACGAATAATTGGATCATCATCAATAATGGCTAAATTAAACTTTTTGAGCTTCATTTGCTGATGATGACATGACACTACTACTTGGTTACGCCCTTTTTCCTTTGCTGTATAAAGTGCGCGGTCAGCTTGATTTAATATGTTTTCCAGAGTACTTTCACTACTCACTTCAGCTACCCCAGCTGAAAATGTGACAAAGAAAGTCTGATTATTAATATGGAAAGATTCTTTTCCAAAGCTACTTAAAATACGATTCAGCGTTGTTAGTGCCTCTTCAGCACTCGTTCTTGGAAGACATAATACAAATTCTTCACCACCGTAGCGAAACAGCTGATCGGTTGTTCGGATATGTGACTTTACATGCTTCACAAATCTTTGCAGTACTTCATCTCCCATTAAATGACCATATGTATCATTTATTTTTTTGAAGTAATCTAAGTCAATCATAGCTATACAATAAGTCTCTTTATTCCGAACATAATTCGTTTGTTGCTGCTTATATACTTCAGTTAAATACTTGCGGTTATAAGCACCTGTTAATTCATCTACCAATAAGTATTCAGTAAACAGCTTGCGGCGCTCTAAATGACGCCCAATCTTCACCACACATTCTTCTATATCAAGAGGCTTCGCTAGGAAATCATCTGCTCCCATTTGAAATGCTTTAATTCTTGTTTCTTTCCTGTTATCTGCACTAATCATAATTGTTGGAATGAAACGTTGCCTCGCCTGCTCATTAAAGAAAGAAAGTAGCTCAAATCCATCTTCCTCCTGCATGTATACATCTAAAATAAGGCAATCTGGCTTTAATTCATAAAAAGCAGCAACTGCTTTTTCTTTATTTGACGCCACAAATACGTGCCATCCTTGCTGTTCAAATTGCTCCTTCAAGTAAATTAAAATTGATAAATCATCATCAATTAATAAAATACTAGCTGATGTTTGAGATCGCTTATCGTTAACCATAAGTTGCTCAACTTCTACAATCTCATCTTTATAGCAAATTTTTATAATATCGATTAGCAGACTCTGTAGTTCTTTTGTATGCCAAGTTGACTGTGGATGTTCAGAAATATGATCCAAAAGCTCTGTTGATACTTTTCCTAAGTATTCAAGTCCAATGGTTTGAGATGTACCTGCCACCGAATGCAAGAACCGTTTTACATCTTGATACTGCACGGGTTGACTTTTTTCAAACCATTCCTGCAACTGCTTGCGTATATTCATTAGCAAAGCTACCTGATATTTTTCCATTTTAGACAACACCTTTTTTATTTTTTCATTCAGCCACATTTAAAAGTATTAACGTTAAACTATACTTTTTTACCTTTTGTTAGTTATAAAGACCTGTCAATTTCCAAACTATTACTCTAGAGAATATACCTCATTTTATAATTGCACACAACCTATTTAATCGATTAAAATAAAGGGTTATCGTTGACAATAATTGTTTCATTTGTTACGGTAATTAACGTTGTTTATTTTATAATACGAATAATATATCCTAGTCATAGATGATAAGAAGAGCACCTCAATTCTTATTTGTATGACTAATTATTTAATCTATAACTACTACGCTTTTTCCACTACTATCATTTTTCATTATTCCTAAAATATAAAATTAGACGAAAGGAGATTACATCAGTGTTAAGTGCATTTGCTCCATCAGAACCCAAAGATGCGGAAGAGTTACAGGAAACATTAGATGAATTAGAATTTCAGTTATATCGAATGCAGGATAATTTGAAAGAAATTGCTAAAAAATACGAGGTCATTGGTGTTGATCAACCTGAAGAAAATGAGTTAGTTATTGTATCGGCACAAAATGACGGAAATGAATGCAAAATTATGATTAACAATTGTCATAAAGCGTATAAAGGCGTTTGGGATTTTGCTATTCATGGCGTATATGAAGACGACCATACCATTCATATTGGCGATATTAAAGGACCTGCTAACAAAGGTTATGGTTCTATCTGCATGAACTATTTAAAAGAAGTAGCTCGTGACCAAAACGTACACACCATCAAAGGTGATATCGCAAAGCGCGATTGGGACCATGTTAATCGATTGGTTCATTTTTATGAAAAACACGACTTTCACGTTGAAATTGACTATAATAACCAATGTGGTGAGATTGAATGGACCCCTTAAATAAAAAAACACATCTGCAACAACTCGTTAATTAAACGGCTGTCGCAGATGTGTTTTTTATTATGCATGTTGTAGATAATAACCTAAGCTTTGTTTAACGCTATCTAACGCAGGGCCTTCACATTGATCTTGCTCAATGATCCACCACTTCACATCCATATTGTCTCCTTGACTTAAAATGGCAGTTAAATTCACTCCGCCAGTTCCAAGCGGCGCAAATAGCTGCTTGTCATCGGTTGTCATATCTTTTAGATGAATTAAACGAGCACGATTTTGATATTTCTTCATCCATTCAACAGGATTCCCCCCTGCTTTTGTAAGCCAATACACATCAAACTCGACGCCTACATTTGTTTCATCTAAAATCGTTTCAAGAGCTGACTTGCCATTTGGTAGCTCCTTTAATTCAAAGTCATGGTGGTGGTAATAAAGCCTAATACCTTCTTCGGCGCAGCGACGCTCTGCGTGATTTAGTACGCTGATTAATTGCTTATAGCCTTCTTCAGTTTGTCGTTCTGGAGCTAAATACGGACAAACAATCGCTGTATTACCAAGCTCTTTCTCAAACGAAATAACTTCTTCAAGGTTCTCTTCAAGCTGTTCTAATGAGATATGACTAGCAGCCACTTGTAAGCCTACTTGTTCCAAAAGCTCCCTTACTTCTTGTGCTGAATATCCTCCGTAACCCGCAAACTCAACGCCTTCGTAGCCTAATTCTGCTACTTTTTCAATCGTACCCTTAAAATCTTTTTCTAGCTCATCGCGCAGCGTATAAAGCTGCACTGCTACTGGAATCCTTGTCATATCTTTTCTCCCCTTTGTTTTTGATTTGCTTCTAGCATACATTGAAAACGTAATCATTTCCAGGAAAAAAGATCCAATAACCGGAGCTTTTTTGTTTCTTATTTTACAGCACTTCCTAACATACCTGAGATAAAGTGACGCTGCAGTGCAAGGAAGAAAATAATGATTGGAATCGTCGCAATCGTAACGCCCATCATCACTTGCCCGTAGTCAATAAACGATAAGCCAATTAAGCTAGATAACGCAACAGGCAATGTTGCCATTTCATTTGATGTAGTTGCAACAAGAGGCCACATGAAGTTATTCCACTGCGTCATAAACAGGAAGATTGCAGCTGCTGCCATCGCTGGTTTCATAGAAGGCAGAACAATCGTTAAGAAAATTCTAAACTCTCCAGCTCCATCAAGTCTCGCAGCTTCAATTAATTCCGTTGGAAAAGCCAAGAAATTTTGTCGAAGCAAGAAAATAGCAAATGGATAGCAAAGCTGCGGTGCGATTAACGCGAAATACGTATCCAATAAGTTGAAGTTAGACATCATTTGAAACAGCGGAATTAATGTTGCTTGATAAGGAATCATCATCGACAGTAAAAACGTCGTGAAAATAAGATTTCTCCCTTTAAATTCAAACTTAGATAATGCATAAGCTGCTGTCGAACAAACCATTAATGCCACAATAACATATACAATAGATACAAACATTGAATTAAAGAATACGCGTCCTAAGTCAATGGATGCATTTAAATTTTGAAAGTTTGTCATAAACTGATCGCCAGGTGTTAGCGTTGGCGGGTTGGTAAACATCTTGCCTGATTCATTTGTAGCACCGATAAACATCCAATAAAACGGAAAGATAGAAATGACGGTGAAGATACCTAATAAAAAATATAAACCAATTTTTCGCAGCAATCCACTTTTTCTCTTTTTATTTACATTTGGCTTTGTGTTAACAGTTGTCGTCTGTACTCTCTCTACTACACTCATTATTTATCACCCGTAAATTTAAATTGGAAGAATGTTAATACACCCACTAGTAATACAACAACATATGCAACTGCTGATGCATAACCAAAATCAAAATATTCGAAGCCATTTTGATAAATGTATAAACCAAGCGTCATCGTTGAGTCAGCTGGACCACCTTTAGTTAAGTTAAAAGGCTCATCGAATAATTGTAGCGTTCCAATTGTTGATAAAATGGTTGCAAATAAGATAACTGGTTTAAGCTGTGGAACCGTCACATGGAAAAACTTTTGGAAGCGATTAGCTCCATCTAAATCCGCAGCTTCATAAACTTCGTGAGACAAACTTTGTAATGCAGCTAAGAAAATAACCATATTGTAGCCTGTCCAGCGCCAAGTCATCGCCACGATAATTGATACTTTCGCCCAGAAAGGATCTCCTAGCCATTGTATTGGATCTATACCGATGAACCCAAGTAATGTGTTCATGATTCCTTCATCTTGAAGAATGATGGAAAATAAGATTGAATAGGCAACTAAAGACGTAACCGCTGGCAAGAAGAAGGATACGCGGAAAAGTCCTCTTAGCTTCAGTAGCTGGCTGTTTAATGCATTTGCTAACACTAATGCAAGAAGAATCATTACTGGAACTTGAATAATTAAAATGATTCCCGTATTACCAAGCGCTGTCCAGAAGATATCATCTTCAAGTAGGCGCGTATAGTTCGAAAGACCTGTAAACGAATATTCACCTGCATCCATTGTTTGAAAGCTTAACATAAACGAAGAAAAGATTGGATAAATCGTAAATAATGCAAACAAGATCAAGGCAGGTGCAATAAAGACATATGGCAATGATTTATTTGTTTTCATGATGACCTCCGTTTTACACCGCAAGCATGAGACTTTGAGTTGAATCCCCTGCTTCAAATAGCAGGGGATTCAACTCAACGCTTGCTTAACGTTCTATTTTTATAGTAAATGCTTACTTAATGCGATTTTCCAAACGCTTTTCAGCTGCTTCTAATGACTTTTTGATGTCTTTTCCATTCGTTACTTCTGATACAGCTTTTACAGCTTCGTCATTTGCAACAGAATAGTTTCCAGTAAAGTTAACTGGTTTGATGTCCTGCATTTCATCTGCGAACGTTTTCCAAATTGTTTGGTTGCTGAAGTACTCATCAGGCTGAGTGAATAACTCTGAATCATATACAGTGTTTAATGAAGGGAATAATCCACCTTCCATTGCTGCTTCTTGAACTGAATCTGTTGTTGAGAAGTACTCCATAAATTTGTAAGCTTCATCAGCTTTTTTACTGTTTGCTGTTACAACATAGTTACTACCACCTAGGTTTGAAGCACGATTTCCGCCTTTTTCAAATGATGGAAGTAAGAATACGCCCCATTTCCCTTTTAAATCTGGTGCTTGTTGCTCAATTGACCCATATAACCATGCACCTGATGGAGAAGATGCTACTTTTCCTTCTGCTAATGCACTGATTGAAGCATCCCAACCAACTGTGTTACGAACAACGCCAGCATCTTTTAGCTTTTTGTTTAGTTCCATTGCTTGTTGAGACTCTTTAGATGTTAAGTTAAGTTCACCTTTGTCATCAAAGTAGAATGTACCTTGTTGTGTTAATGTCATACGGAATAATCCGTCATCATTGTTTAAATCAAGACCAAGTAAGTCAACGCCTACTTTTTCTTTAATCTTTTTACCAGCAGCAATGTAGTCATCCCACGTTTCAATTGTAGCTGGGTCTACACCTGCTTGTTCAAAGAAATCTGTTCGATAGAAGACACCTGTTGGGCCAGCATCAAACGGGAAGCCATACATTTCACCGTCTTTAGAAAGAAGCTGCTTTTTAAATTCTGGGAATTTATCAGCGTGCTCATCAAAGCCTTTTTCTGATAGATTTAAGAATGCTTTTGGAAATGAATTAACGTACCCTTGGAAGCGATCATCTTCCACTAACACGATATCTGGAAGGCCTTTACCCCCTGCTTGTAAACCTGTTGTTAGTTTTGAGTAAACGTCTTCACGTCCCATATCTACAACTTTCAATTTAAAGTCTGGGTTTTCTTTTTGATATTCTTCAGCTGCTTTTTCTAAAACAGGAACGTTAATATTCCATGCCCAAGCAACTACCTCTTTTCCATTGCTTCCGCTCCCACTTGCTTCGTCTGCTGATTTCCCTCCACATCCTGCTAAGATCAGCGTGAAAATAAGTGTACAGCTGATAAGACCAAACCAACGCTTCATCGTAATCCCCCTCTGAATAAACTCATTTTCTTTTTCTTACAAAATTTGAGTTTGATGTAAACGTTACATAATTCTTTTTTGCCTTTTTGAAAGCTTTATGTAAGCGGATACAATTAACTTAGTTAAATTATATGAAGGATTGGCCATTTACTCAATGGTAAAAATAAAAGGCAAAAATGATACATTTTTGCCTTTTGATTAAATTTGTATAGGAAGAAGACCTTCACTAAAAGAAGAGAAACGTTTGTTAGTGACGGAAGGAGCTTAGAGTAAGTTAACCATTTGTTAACTAAAATCCCTTCGTTAAAGTAATTAGAAAATTCAATTACTTATTAAAAATGTAGGTGTTTAGCATTCTCCCCTTTATAAAGTTGTAAACGATTGTATTTTACACTATAAGAATATACTCAGCTAGCTTATTAAGAGGGAAAACAGATTTTTTTGCTATTGCAAAGAGACTTTTTTGCTTAATTTATCTTTTAACAGCAATAATTTATTTGAAGGTAATAAAGACTCTCGCTACTTGGCATACTTTTAATGAACACATTTCTTGCTTCTTATGATTTTAAAATCACTCTTTACTTGGCGTAATTCCCCTTACAAATTGCCACCTTTCCGCAGGGCGAGCGCTGAGCCTCCTCGTAAACTGCGGTGTCTCGCTAATCCTGCTGAAGTGTCGTATCTTTCATTTCAATCACGAGGCTTTTTTATCAGGAAGCTTTTGATGAGGACTGTTCTTTCCCCTAATAATTTAAAGCCTCTAGTAACTTATATATCTAACAGTTTGTTTCTTTTAAAATGGGGTAATAAAAAAGCATGGGAAGAGTCCCATGCTTTTTGTTAGTTCAGTACCGTTACTTTTACTGTGCGGCGTCCCCATGACATCGCTGCAGATTTGCTTGGTACGAATACGTCAATTTTATAACCTTTGATTGCGCCACCTGTATCACCAGCAACCGCAACTCCGTATCCTTCTACATACACTTTAGAACCTAAAGGAATGACTGATGGATCAACTGCGATTACTTTTAAGTGAGGGTTAGCTTTTAAATCAATACCTGTTGCTGTTTTACCGCTACAACCTGCGCAGCTTGCCGTGTATGCTGTTGATTGAACATACATTTCTTTTCCGCTTACTTTATCCGGTTTAGATTCAGAAGCTGGCTTTGATGCTGGTTTTGATTCTGTTTTAGAAACTGGCTTTGTGCTTTCAACTTTCTTTTCTTGCTTCACTTCAGCTTTAGCCGTTGCTAGGTCTGTTTGGCGCTGATTTTCTTCTTTTTCAGCTTGAGCTGCTACTTCTTTTTCTTTAGCTACTTTTTCAGCTTGCTCTTTAGCAGCTTTTTGCTCTGCAGAAATTTTATCTTGAATTGTTGCTAATTGTGACTGTAGGCTTGCTTTTTCAGATGAAGCTGTTTCAATATCACTTACAACTGCGCTGTACTTTTCTTGCATCTTTGTTAGAGCAGCTGTTTGTTTTGAGATATTTGATTCTAATTCAGCTTTTTTTGCTTTTAAATTAGCTTCTTCTTCTTCTAGTACTTTTTCTTGCTTATCAATTTCTTTTTTATCTTTTTCAATTTGATCTAAGTCTTGTTGGTGCTGCTTTAAAATATCATTGTCTGCTGATAGAAGCGTTGTTGCTGCACCCATACGTGCAACTAAGTCACCAAAGCTTTCAGCATTCATTACCATTTCAAGCATAGCATTTGATTTATCATCATGTTGCAATGCAACTAAGCGCCCTTCAATAATGTCTTTACGACTAAGAACTTTCTCTTGAAGCTCTACAATCTCTTCTTTCTTTTTTTCGATCATACTTTTCGCTTCTTTAATTTTCTTTTCTGTAGAAGCTAATTCTTTCTCATTATCAGAAATAACTTTATGTAAAGAATCTAGTTCACTTTGTAATGCTTTTACGTCCGTATCGATTGACTGTTTCTCTTTTTCTTTTTGTTGAACAGCCTTTTCGCTTTCTTTAAGCTGTTGTTCAGTACTTTGGAGCGCTTCTTCATTCGATTGGGCGTGAGTCTCTGTTATGCCTGCCGTGAAGAACATTCCCGTGACTGCTACAAGAGTCATACGCTTTAAAATTTTCATAAAGTAATAGTCCCCTTTCCTCATAGACATAGTTATACCATAAAAAAGAGGGGAGTTATGTTACAATACCGTTAAAAGTTTCCCATTTTCTGTATATAAGTATAACTTTTTATTCATACATTTACGTGAACCCCTGCTGTATAAAGGTTTTTTTAACTTCTCATCTTTTAAATGACTGTAAAAAAATATCCAATATGCAACGCAGAATTTTGTCAAAAAGTCGTTATGTTACAGAAATATTACATTGTTACAACGAAAAATAGCGAATTTGTGAACTTGTTCACGTGATTAATTTCCATTTAATTACTTTAATGGTTGTTTATTTACTTTTTCTCTTGCGTTTTATAGTAAAAACATCATACATTTCTTACTTTCTCACAATAGTAAAGCCCCTTGTCTAGTTTACTAGATAAGAGGCTTTATATCTTTATTTTTATTATTCTTTTGTAACAAGCTTTAATGGTGCAGAAATTTTCTCTTCAACTTTTTTACCCTGCAACACATCTTTCGCTGCGTTTACAGCAAGCTCTCCAATCAGCTCTGGCTGCTGAGCAACCGTTGCAGTTAGTGCACCTGATTCAACGGCTTTAAGAGCATCTTCATTGCCATCAAACCCGATGACCGCAATGTCTTTTCCAGAGCTAGTAATCGCTTCGATAGCGCCTAGTGCCATTTCATCGTTATGCGCAAATACCGCTTGGATATCAGGGTTTCCTTGCAGGACATTTTCCATAACGGTTAACCCTTTTGTACGATCAAAATCAGCGGATTGTTTAGCTACAACGTCTAGCTGCTCATCTGCGATATTATGGAACCCACTTCCACGTTCACGCGTTGCTGAAGCTCCAGGTACTCCTTCTAATTCCGCAACCTTTGCATTTTCTCCTAATGTTTTCACCACATATTCTGCAGCCATTTGGCCACCTTTTACGTTATCAGATGCTACCAGCGCTTCTACTTTTCCTTTTTCAGCTGAACGGTCAAGCGTCACAACCGGTACTCCAATACCGTTCGCTGACTGAACCGCTGTTGAAATAGCCGAAGAATCCGTAGGATTAATAAGCAGTGCGTTAACTCCTTGTTGTAATAGATCTTCCACGTCGTTAATTTGTTTCGCAGAGTCGTTTTGTGCATCAACGACAATTACTTCAATACCTTGTTTTTTCGCTTCTTTTACAACGCCATTCTTTAACGAAACAAAGAATGGATTATTTAAAGTAGAAACCGATAAGCCAATTTTCATATCTTTAATATCTCCACTTTGAGAAGGCTTTGCCCAAGTTGGAGGCTCTAATGAGCAAGCTCCCAATAACAAAACGGACAAAGACATAATTAGTAATAATACTTTTTTCACGATGATCCCTCCTACGCTGCTTTTTTACGGTCAATTAGTACCGCAATCAAGATAACAATCCCTTTCACAACCATCTGGTAGAACGAAGAAACGCCGAGTAAGTTTAGGCCGTTGTTCAATGTTCCGATAATAAGTGCACCAATCAGCGTTCCGACGATGCGTCCTTTACCACCTGTTAAGCTTGTTCCACCTAAAACAACTGCTGCGATGGCATCTAGCTCATAAGAAGTACCAGCGGTTGGCTGAGCAGAATTTAAGCGTGATGTTAAAATTGCTCCGGCTAATGCAGCTAATAATCCTGCTAATGAATAAATCATAATTTTAACCCGTGGTACTTTAATTCCGGAAATAAACGCAGCTTTTTCATTACCACCAATTGCATACGTACGACGTCCAAACGGCGTTTTGTGTAAAATAACCCACAATACAATAAATGCAAGCATCATCGTGATAGCTGGTACTGGAATGCCTAAGAAATAGCCACGACCAAATAGTTGGAAATAGTAATTGTCTCCAAGTCCAGTGATGGGATTACCGTCTGTGTAAACGAGCGTTAAGCCTCTAAAGATAGTCATTGTAGCCAGTGTTGCAATAAAAGGTGCCATTTTCCCTTTTGTAATTAACAAGCCGTTCACTGCACCCATTGCAGCTCCTAATAAACACCCAATCAAAATCGCTAAAATCGGATCAACTCCTGATACAATCATGCCAGCCATTAATGCACTGGATAAAGCTAAAATTGAACCGACGGATAAATCGATTCCCCCTGTTAAAATAACAAATGTCATTCCAAATGCAATCAATGCATTAATCGCTACTTGGCGAAGTAAGTTTAAAATATTAAGCGGTTCCAAAAAGCTAGGATTTAATACAGATACAATGACTACTAAAATAAAGAGTCCAAGTAGCGGCCCTAGCTTTTGCATCATGTTAGACATATAATTCCCGTTGTTTGACTGTAAATCATTAGGCGTATTCATGTTACTGACCTCCTGTTGCATATGTCATAATTTTTTCTTGCGTTGCTTCTTCTTTTGATAATTCTCCCGCTAGCTTTCCTTCATGAATTACTAAAACACGATCGCTCATCCCTAACACTTCCGGAAGTTCTGAAGAGACCATGATAATCGCCACTCCGCGCTCTGTGAGCTCGTTCATAAGCTGATAAATTTCACGCTTAGCTCCAACGTCTACTCCTCGAGTCGGTTCGTCTAAAATTAATATCTTCGGTCCAATACCAATCCATTTCGCAATAACTACTTTTTGTTGATTTCCTCCCGATAAGCTGCCCGCACTAATTTCAGCTGATTGCGTTTTAATCGTTAAACGCTTAATAAGAAGCTCGACAAACTCTCGCTCACTTTTTTCAGCAATCATCCCTTTTGTTGAAAAGCTTTTTAAGTTTGGAAGCGCAATGTTTTCTCGAATTGAAAAATCCAATACAAGCCCTTCATCTTTTCGATCTTCTGTGATAAAGCCGATTCCGTACTTTACTGCTTCATCTGGCGTTTTAATTTTGACAGGTTTGTTGTTTACCCAAATTTCTCCTGAATCGATAGCATCCAGACCGAAAATGGCACGCATGATTTCAGTACGTCCAGCACCCATAAGGCCAGCTACCCCAACAACTTCTCCCGATTTCACAGAAAACGAAATGTCATGAAAAGCATGTTTTCTTGTTAAACTTTTTAGCTCCAATACCGTTTCTCCAATTTTCGTTTGCCTGCTTGGGAATCGATCCGTTAATGAACGTCCTACCATCTTACGTACAACGTCGTCAAAGCTTGTTTCAAGAATTGGTGTTGTATCCACTGTTTTCCCATCACGCATAACGGTAATACGGTCACAAATGGTGAAAATCTCTTCCATCCGATGCGAGATGTAAACAATGGATACACCTTGTGCTCTTAATCCATTTATCACTTCAAAAAGCTTTTCAATTTCACGGTCTGTTAACGCTGCTGTCGGTTCATCCATAATGATTACTTTCGCATTCGTCATTAACGCTTTGGCAATTTCAATCATTTGCTGTTCACCAACAGAGCATAAGCTTGCTTCTTGCTCAAGTGGAATGGTCACAGCTAAGCGATCAAACTGCTTTTTAGCCTGCTCTTTCATTTCTTTTGTTTTCAAAATTCCAAGCGGTGAGTAAAGCTCTTTTCCAATAAATAAATTTTCAAGAACCGTCATATGAGGCCACACGTTCAGCTCTTGATGAATAAAGGTAACTCCTTCTTGTTCGGCTTCTTTTGGATTTGAAAAATAGCGCTCTTGGCCATCAATTTCAATTCTGCCTTCATCTCGTTTATGGAGGCCGGTTAAGATATTCATCAACGTTGATTTACCCGCACCGTTCTCTCCCATTAATGCGTGAACTTCTCCGGGAAGCAGTTCAAAATCAACACCTGAAAGTACTTGGTTTGCACCAAATGCTTTATAAATATTTGACATTTTAATGTGCATATTGTTCACCCCTTTTAAAAGATAACTCCTGCTTGTAAGATACAGTTTGCATAGGGCGTTACTTCTCCTGTTCGAATAACGACTTTCGCTTCTTTTGTTAACGCTTTCAGTATTTCGTGTGAAACAAACTGCTTTTCTGTATCAAAAAAGACTTCATTTATATAGCTCATTGTTTCTTTGTTATTTTCTTTAATTTCATGTGCGACAATCACTTTTTCAATAACCATGTCATCGCGTACAGCATCCACGACGTCCTTAAAACTAGGAACACCTAGTTTTAAAGACAAATCGATACGAGGTACTCCATCTGGAATTGGTAAACCTGCATCCGCAATGACAACCATGTCCGTATGACCAAGATCTGTTAACACTTTTGAAATATGGCTATTTAAGATTCCATGGCGTTTCATTTTTATAAGTTCCCTTCTACTTGTTCTCTAGTTGGCATACCGCCTTGCGCTCCAAACTTTGTTACGGATAATGAAGCTGCTCTGTTTGCAAAACGAATACTTTCATCAAAGCTTTTCTTTTCAGCTAACGCTACGGCAAAAGCAGCGTTAAATGTATCTCCTGCTCCTGTTGTATCAACAGCTTCTACCTTATATGAAGGAACAAGCACTTCTTCCTTTCCGTTAAAGTAGCGTACGCCTGCTTTACCTTCTGTAATAAATAACTTATTCGCATATTTATGGAGCACTTCTTCTTTCGCTTTTTCTTTGAATAAAACCATTGTTTCATGCTCGTTTGGCGTTAAGTACGTCACTTGCTCAATGACCTCTTCTTTTAACTGTCTTGCTGGAGCTGGATTTAATAAAAGAGGCACATTCACTTCCTTACAAAGAGAAGCTACATATTCCACCGTCTCTTCCGGAATTTCTTGCTGAATAAGTACAATATCAGATGCTTTAATGATTTCTTTTGCACTTTCTACATATTCTGGCGTAATAAAGTCGTTCGCTCCTTTTACGACAACAATGCTGTTATCGCCTTCAGCGAGAATAATATGCGCTGTGCCGCTTTCCATATGTGTAACCGGTTCCACATAATCTATATTAACACCGTTTTTCTTAAAGTTATCTAAAATGATTTTTCCATAATGATCATCACCTACTCGACCAATCATGTACACTTCTGCTCCAAGCTTTGCAGCTGCTACCGCTTGATTTGCACCTTTTCCTCCTGGAACAGTTTTAAACGACTCTCCAAGCACTGTTTCTCCAGCACTTGGACGCTTGCTAGAAGTAACTACTAAATCCATTGATGAGCTACCAATAACCGAAATTTTCACCATGTTAATCAACCTTTCTTGTTGTATTTCGTTCAATAAACGTAACGGGTAATTCAATATGCTTATTTTGAACAATTTCTTTTTTAATATATTTTAATAGAAGTTTTGCTGCTTCTTTTCCCATTTCATAAGCGGGCTGCCTAATTGTTGAAAGAGCTGGAAATAACAGTTCACTTTGAGGTATATCATCGAATCCAACAATTTGTAACTCATCTGGAATTGATTTTCCCAGCTGTAACGCTTCACGTAAAATAGCTGCTGCCACAATATCGTTGCTGGCAATTACTCCATCCGTATTAGCATGCTTTTCAAACAGTTCTTTTGCCCATTTCTTTGCTTCATGAAATGAAAACGAAGTTGTATTCATCACTTGAAAGTCAACGTTTGCTCCGCTTAACGTTTCAAGTGCACCTTGAAACCGCTCTTGAGCTGGCTTTACGTTTGGAGGACCTTTTAATAAAGTAATTTGTTTGCTTCCTCTTTTAATAATTTCTTGCGCAGCAATTCTTCCACCTTCTCTTCCATCTGCATATACAGATGGATATTGGGGTGATGTACGGTCTAAAAAGACAACTGGAAAACCCAGTCTTTTATACGTTTCATCATCAGATATCGTTCTGGCTGTAATCATGCCTACAACGTGATTTTGAGTAAACGTATGTAAATAAGCCGCTTCTTTTTTTAAATCTTCATCACTATTTCCAAATAAAAGACGAAATCCTTGACTGTGCACTTCATCTTCAATACCGCGCGCAAGCTGTGGAAAGAATGGGTTCGTAATATCTGGAAGCAACAATCCAATCAAGCGTGACTCACGCTTATACAAAGATCGCGCTACTTCGTTTGGACTATAGTTTAGTAATGTAATTGCCTGCATTACTTTTTCTCTCGTATCTTCGCGTACATACCCTGTGCTATTAAGCACGCGAGAAACCGTTGCAACAGATACACCAGCATGCTTCGCTACGTCTCGAATTGTTACCATACGAACGCCTCCCTCCTTTATATGTAACCGTTTACAATGATAATATATCACGATTTTGCTTTGTTGACAATACAAATATTTTTACTAGTTCTCTTTCTCTTTAAAAAAACACATATATAATAGAAGAAACTCGGTTAGCTTATAGAGAGTATCTCTTATGTGCTTAATATACAGGTAGACAACATGAACAATAAAAGAGCGTCGCTTAGGAAAAAGCGACGCTCTTTATCATTCTTTTTTATTAAAAATCAAAGTTATCTGGGTCTGGACCAACGCGATGGTTTTTGTTTAGTTCATTAATCTTCGCCATATCTTCCTGAGATAATTCAAAGTCAAAGATTGATGCATTTTCAACGATGCGGTGCTCTTTAATAGACTTTGGAATTGTTACGATTTCGCTTTGTAAATCCCAGCGTAAGATGACTTGTGCTGTTGATTTACCATGCTTATCTGCAATCTCTTTCAATACTGCATTATCTAATAATTCACCTTGAGCTAACGGAGACCAAGCTTCAATTTGAATATCATTCTTTTTACAGAAATCACGAAGCTCTACTTGAGTTAATAATGGATGAAGCTCCACTTGGTTAACCATTGGCTTTATCTCAGCGTCTTTCATTAAATCTTCTAAGTGATGAATTTGGAAATTTGACACGCCGATTGCTTTTACTTTGCCATCTTTATATAGCTTTTCTAGCGCTCTCCAAGTGTCTTTATATTTGCCTTCTACCGGCCAGTGAATTAAGTATAAATCTAAGTAGTCAAGACCTAGCTTGTTTAAGCTTGTTTCAAATGCTTCTAACGTTGACTCATAGCCTTGGTCTGCATTCCATACTTTTGTTGTAATGAAAAGATCTTCACGTGGTACACCAGCTTCTTTAATAGCTTGTCCTACGCCCTCTTCATTTTCATAAATTTTGGCTGTATCAATACTTTTGTACCCTGCATTAATTGCCCATTTCACAGAGTCAATTACCTGCTGTCCATCTTCTACTTTAAATACACCTAGACCAAACCATGGCATTTCAACGCCGTTTGCTAACTTTGTTGTTGATTGTAAATTGTTCATTACCATTCATCCCCTCTATAACTGTATATTTGAATCACAAATTGTGAGTCATTGTGTGAGAAATTGCATCGGCACATTTTTTAACAAGCTTAGCGTGATACTCATCTTTATCGTGAGAAACACGACCAGAAGGACCCGAAAGTGCTACAGCAGCGATGACCTGCCCATTTTTTCGTACAGGCGCTGCAATACACCTTAAACCAATTTCCCCTTCTTCATTATCAACTGCATAGCCTTGTTCACGAATTTTATGTAGCTCGCCTTCCAAATCTGTGCGAGATGTAAGCGTTTGAGAAGTAAAGATTTCAAACGTTAGTTGTTCAATGATTTGATTTTGCACTTCTGCTGACTGATAGGCAAGAATACACTTCCCAATACCGTTTGCGTGAATTGCTTTTTTATTCCCTACTTCTGAATGTGTACGCGTGCTATAATATTCCCCGCTCACAACTTGAGTTGTCACCATTTTGTTACCGGAAATAACTCCCGCATAAATGGTTTCCTTTGTTTGTTGATTGAGCTTCTCCATTGGTGGAACAGAAAACCAGTTTAAATCGTAGCTGTTCCCACCCGATAGCTGTGACATGAGCACAGTCGAAACACGATAGCGGTGATCAGCCGTTCTTTCAATGAACTTGTTTTGTTCAAGCGTACTCACCAAGCGATACATCGTACTTTTATTGTATTGAAGCACATTCATCATTTCAGAAATTGTCATATTCGGCTCTTTTATCAGTAAAGAGAAGATATCTAATCCTTTTTTTAATGTACCCACTTCAGACATTTTAAGCTCCTCCTTTAGCCGAATGATAATTTCATTATAAATACTATATACATTTTTATCAAATAAAGAAACTCATTCTTTTAAATTCTCTATAAAAGAGAATATAAAGAACTTCTACAATTGCTATTCCACGATTTTTACTAATTAAACGTGAAACCACTTGAATATTTTTACAAAAATTAGTATTATGTATCTTGTAATGCAAAATAGTAACATTTTTTAATCAACTATCTTATATTGCAAGATAGTTAAGGAGGAACGGCTTGTGTCTTCAACTCAGATGTTAAAAGGAATTTTAGAAGGCTGCTTATTAGCTATCATCTCAAAAGGCGAAACATATGGATATGAAATGATTGAAAAATTGGAAGCGCACGGTTTTCATATGGTCAGTGAAGGAAGCATCTATCCACTTCTTCTCCGTATGCAAAAAGAAAAGCTTATCACAAGCATCATGAAAGCTTCGCCTAACGGTCCAAAGCGAAAGTATTATACGTTAACACCTGAAGGACAACAAGAACTAAAGGACTTTCAAGAACGTTGGAATTCGTTATCATACAGCGTTAATCAGTTAATGAACAACAAAAGAAAGAAAGGAGAATGAATATGACGTTATCAAAAGAAAGCACGGACTTCTTACAAAATTTACGCCTTTATTTGTTTTCAAGTGGAAAAAACGAAGAGGAAACAGAAGATATTATCCTTGAGTTATCTCATCATTTATGGGAGGCGGAACAAGACGGCAAAAGTGTTCACCACATTGTCGGTCAATCCCCAAAAGCATATATGGAAAGTTTATCAAGTGAAATGAAGCCTGACTTAATGGGATGGTTAAAATACTTACCAATGATTATTTTAGGAGTATTTGCTTACAGCTTGCTTGGCGATGCCATTCACGGTAATATTGCGTATTCTGCCTACACACTTATTGGCATGCCTATTTTCATTATGGTTATGCTGCTTATTTTGCTAAGTCTCTTTCGTGTTGTGGCTGCTAGACAATTGTCAGGATTAGCTTTGCTAACTTTGTTTATCCCTTACAATTTATTATCGATTGGTGGGTTTGTTGCGCTTGTGTTCCTAGAGAAAAACACAGAAACAAAACTTTTCGTGGTTTCCGGGGGCTTGTATTCGCTAAGTGGATTGTTAAGTGCACTAGTGGCTATTACATTCTTAGTAGCCATATCGATTTGGTCTAAAACATGGGTCAGTATTTTGATTCCTATTTTTCTTTATTCACCTGAAGTTGTTGTAGACTTTTTTTCAATGTCACAGTCTGCTGCGTTAGTAGTAAGCACACTTATTTCATACGGCGCTATTGGCCTTTACATATGGCTTGTAATGAGGAAATTGAATAAAGAAGCAGCGTAAAAAGCGGCTCATTTCGAGCCGTTTTTTTCAAATCTCTCTAACTGATCTAACTTCTTTTCTGCTGCTAATATTTCACGCTGTCGTTGTCCAAGTAAATCAAAATGAGGGTAGCCTGAACGATTATCAATATATTTAGACGGAATATTATATTTCTCCCCCCATTGAATGAGCTTTTCTATATCGCTGCAACCTACTTTTGTTACCGTTGTTGCACCTGGAAACCGATCATCGATCCAATAGTGAGTTAAAAATGCAACCTCTCCTCGATTCACAGCTTCCTTCCATGCGTATAACTCTTCACGCTTTAATCCAAATGCCATCGTGTCACCTTTTTTCTGTCATCTCATTTTCTGTTATATAACATATTTTTATATTGTTTATATCATATATAACAGAATTATATAAATATCTTCTAAATGAAAAAGTGTTTCTTTAATACATAAGCCTATCTTTTTATTATCTCAAAAAAAAGATATTTCCGGAAAAATTGATGATTTTATGAGATATATATTCTTTTTTAACTTATTATCGTTATTTCACAATTATATATACTAGTTCTTCTCAGCTGCAACATCCATGCCTTTTACTTTTTCACGGCTAGATGAAATGTCGATATTTCTTAGTTTTTGTCATATAATCTAAATTTACTTTTTTTTCTGAAAACAATATAATGACGGTGTACAGGAACATCTATCCCATATGTTCCAAACTTAATTTAAAGGGGGTATTTTCATTGGCGATGAACGGAAGCTCGTTACAGAAAAACGAAGAACAACCTACCTCACCAGACTATACGAAAATTGTTCAATCTCCATCTTTTCAACAGCTCTTAAAAACAAAACGGAATTTCATTTTACCATTATCACTATTTTTCCTAGCTTTTTATTTTACACTACCTATTTTAACAGCTTATTCTAACGTATTAAATCAACCTGCTTTTTTATCAATGACATGGGCATGGGTATTTGCTTTTGCTCAATTTATTATGACGTGGACACTGTGTATTCTTTATACACGTCGTGCAGCTAAATTTGATGAATTAGTTGAAGTAATTAAAGCTGAAGCTCGCTAAAAAAGGAGGATCTGTTAATGAATGCTCTTGCATTTTCACTATTTCTTGTAATTGTTGGATTAACGCTCGTAATCACATACTTAGCTTCTAAACGAACCAAAACTTCCAGTGATTTCTATACGGCTGACGGAAGTTTAACAGGTCTACAAAACGGAATGGCGATTGCTGGAGACTATATGTCTGCCGCATCATTTTTAGGTATCGCAGGAATGGTAGCGCTTTCTGGATTTGATGGTTTCTTTTACAGCATTGGATTTTTAGTTGCTTACCTTGTTGTTTTGTATGTTGTGGCAGAACCACTGCGTAATCTTGGAAAATATACAATGGCTGATATGATTGCCGCACGATTTGACCAAAAGAAAGTTCGCGGAGTTGCGGCTTTAAATACCATTACGATTTCAATCTTTTATATGATTGCACAGCTTGTAGGCGCAGGCGCACTTATTCATTTATTACTAGGAATTGACTACGTCTACTCCGTGTTAATTGTTGGTGTTTTAATGACGATTTACGTTGTATTTGGCGGTATGACAGCAACAAGCTGGGTTCAAATTGCCAAAGCTATTTTATTAATGATTGGGACGTTTATTATTTCCGTGATTGTGTTTGCAAAGTTTGATTTTAGCATCGTAAAAATGTTTTCAGAGATGAAGACGGCAACACCTCTTGGCGAAGGCTTTTTAAACCCTGGAAACAAGTTTACCAACCCACTGGATATGATTTCTTTAAACTTAGCCTTAGTACTTGGTACTGCAGGATTACCTCATATTCTTATCCGTTTCTTTACGGTAAGGGACGCAATTACAGCAAGAAAATCCGTTATTTATGCAACATGGATTATTGGTGCGTTTTACATTATGACCATCTTCTTAGGATTCGGTGCTGCAGCCTTTGTTGGATACGATGAAATTGTTGCGGCAAACGCAGCTGGTAACATGGCTGCTCCGCTATTAGCCCAAGTTTTAGGCGGAGATTTCTTATTTGCTTTTGTATCAGCCGTTGCGTTTGCAACGATTTTAGCAGTTGTTGCGGGGCTCGTTTTATCAGCAGCTTCAGCTTTCGCACATGACTTCTATAGCCATATCATTCGTCGCGGTGAAGCAACGGAAAAAGAACAGGTTGTTGCGGCACGCTGGGCGTCAATTGGTGTATCAATTGTCTCCATTATTCTTGCATTATTTGCTCAAAATATGAACGTAGCCTTTTTAGTAGCACTTGCCTTTGCAGTAGCTGCTAGTGCAAACTTACCAATCATTTTATTTACGATTTTCTGGAAACGATTTAATACAACAGGTGCCGTAACGGGTATGCTTGTAGGCTTACTAAGCTCTCTGATTCTTGTAGCAATTAGCCCGAACGTTTGGTCACCGGAAGCAGGAGCAGCCATCTTTGTTGGAGAACCTCTCATCACGCTCACTAACCCAGGCATCATTTCAATTCCGCTTGGGTTCTTAGCTGCTATTATCGGCACGCTTGTTTCAAGTGAAAAAGCGGATGCGAAGAAGTTTGATGAAGTACTAGTAAAAGCAAACACAGGCATGGGCATTCAAGGTCCTGTAAAGCATTAATAATAAACAAAGAGACTGAGACATAAGTAATTCAGCCTCTACTATACCTGAACGATTGAGAGTTCATAACTTTTAATCGTTCAGGTTTTTTGGTTGATTGTGAAAACAATGTTGGAAACAGGGGGGAATGGAGCGTAGGACACTCGACTCCTGCGGGAAAGAGAGGGAAAGCGAGTGGCCGTAGCGCAATGGAACGAATGTGTTGAGACAAATCAAAGAGATGGGAACAGCTAGTGTTCGTCTTTTAGAAGCCATCATTTTGTTATGTCCCAAACTCTTTATGCTTATAGCACTGCAATGATTTTCCCTGTCATAGTGCGACTAGCTAACTGTGCTAGTGCTTGTAGAACCTCATCTAAAGAAATAGTTTTCTCAACAAGCGGATCTAGCTTTCCTTCTTTCACAAGCTCTAACATGTTATCGCCCATTTTCTTTAGAGCTGCTTGCTCGTGACGATTAGCTGATTGATGAGCACTGCCTAATGCAACTTGATGAAAAGAAAGTGGATGTGCAAATGAAATGGCGCTATTCACATCAGGTGGACCTGCAATAAAAGCGATTTGCCCGTTAAACGCAAGTGCTTCTAGTGCCTTGTTTGCATTTTCTCTTCCAACCGTGTCAAGCACAGCATGAACACCTAATCCATTTGTAATAGCAAGAGTTTCTTTCACAAAATCTTCTTCTTTATAATCAATGGCGTAATCTGCACCTAATGATTTCACATACTCATGATTTTTTTTAGAAACTGTTGTGATGACAGTTAAACCTGCCTGCTTAGCAAGTTGAATGGCAACCCCCCTACTCCACCTGCTCCGGCATGAATTAAAATGAACTGACCTTCCTCAATATGAAGCTTAGAGAATAGCGCTTGGTATGCAGTGTAGACAGCACAAGGTAGCGGCTGCTGCCGCTTCAAATGATACGCCTTCTGGGATAACAGATACCGTATGAGCTGTTGTGACAGTATACTCAGCAAAACCGCCTTTTTTCGTTAGATCTCCGTGATACACAACGCGGTCACTCACTTGAATATTGGTTACGTTCGCACCTACTTCTTCAACAACACCAGCTACGTCTAGTCCTAAAATATGAGGATATGACCAGCTTGGATTTCCACCCGTTGCAGTCTTATAATCAACAGGGTTTAGCGCCGTAGCATGCACTTGCACAAGCACTTCTCCTTCACCAGGCACAGATTTTTTACTGTTTCCAACCTGCATTTGTTCCCATTTCCCTTTTCCCTCTAACAATAAAGCTTTTATCTTAGTAAGCTCCGTCTGAATACGTTAGCTCATAACTATGCGTATAGATTTCGATTAAATTGCCGAATGGATCTTCACAGTACACCATTTTGTAAGGCTTCTCGTTTGGATAATACTCACGAATTGGCATACGCTGCTTTCCACCATGAGCAACAATTTTTTCTGCAAGTCCTTCAATATCAGGGTCTTGAACGCAGAAGTGGAAAATACCAGTTTTCCAAAATTCAAAGTTATTTTCAGGCGTTTCATTTTGAAGAAACTCAAAGATTTCTACACCGATTTTATCTCCTGTTGCTAAGTGTGCAATACGAAACTTCCCCCAGCCTGATCCAAAAACATCCGTACACATTTGTCCAATTGCACTGTCATCTTCTACAATTTCAGATGGCTCCATAATGACGTACCATCCTAGTACTTCCTTATAAAATTTAACGGCTTCGTCCAAATTAGGAACAGAAAGCCCGATATGTGAAAATGAACGTGGATATGGTTGATTCATTTTTGTTTCCTCCTTCATATTTAAGATTGGTTTCAGTATAATGGAACCACCTATTCATGACTAGACGGCACTTTCGTGTAACCAGGTTACCAACCCGTAACCCTATTGACGAATTCATTCAATAGATTGTCCAACTAGTATGCTTCTATTACGTTACATAAGGAGAGATAAAGTTGAAAACCACAAAATACAATATTCCTGTCGAAGCCACGCTTGAAGTAATCGGTGGCAAATGGAAGGTTGTAATTCTTTGTCACTTAAAAGAACAAACACTTCGATTCAGCGAGCTACAGCGCATCATTCCAAATATCACAAAAAAAATGCTCTCCCAGCAGCTTAGAGAGTTAGAACATGACGGCATTATTAAACGTACTTTATATGATGAGATTCCACCTAAAGTCGAGTATTCGCTAACGGATGAAGGAGAGACCCTTCGAGAAGTGTTAGATTTGATGTGCTCATGGGGAAATGCACGCATTGAGAAAGATCCAAACGCCGTGAATTTGTATAAAGAACATGAAAGAGGCTGGGACAAAACCCTCCTCTGAGATGAAAAAAGCCGTGAAATTTTACGATGAGTAAAATTTCACGGCTTTGTTTTATTTTTTCCATAAAAATAAGGACCACTTCTGATAAAATATAGTCACCACAACAAATTCAACCAGAAAGAAGGGTCCTTATGTTTAAAGATTATAACATGAATCAATTAATTTTACCTTTAGAATTAGAAATGAAATTACAAGAAAACGATATCGCCTTTTCTATCCATCATTTAGTAGAAAGTATTCCGAGTGAAGCCTTTGATTCATTCGTCCAGCATACTGGATGCCCAGCTTATCATCCACGCATGATGCTAAAAATTATTTTA
>NZ_KQ758662.1:0-38084 GCF_001457055.1 Priestia veravalensis
GTTTTCACAATCAACAAAAAACCTGAACGATTAAAAGTGAGAAACTCTCAATCGTTCAGGTTTATCATTGGCTGAATTACTTATGTCCCAGCCTCTTCTTTCTAACGAGCTAATTCATTTACATTTATTTTACAGTAACGATTTTAACAGCCATTTCTCCACCTGGAGTTTGAACTGTTACTTCATCTCCAACCTGTTTGCCTATTAGGCTTTTAGCAATTGGAGAGTCATTTGAAATTTTACCTTCAAATGGATCTGCTTCTGCACTACCTACAATTGTATACGTTTCCTCGTCTCCGTCTGGTAGTTCAATAAACGTCACAGATTTACCTAGAGATACAATTGAAGAGTTCTCTACATCTTCTTCAATAATTTTCGCATTGCGAATCATGTTTTCTAGCGTTGTAATGCGCCCTTCAACGAAAGCCTGTTCATCCTTTGCTGAATCATACTCAGAGTTCTCTGATAAGTCACCAAAACTACGAGCAATCTTAATACGCTCTACTACTTCTTTACGCTTTACCGTCTTCAGATATTCTAATTCTTGTTCTAATTTTAGCTTTCCTTCTTCCGTCATTGGAAACACTTTTTCTTGTGCCATAACCCTTCACTCCTTTATAAAATCGAAATACATTAGTGCCTTATACAGTGTTTTCTGTATGTACTAAAAGGTTTCATATTCTAAAATCTCAGTGAATAGAGAAATGACAGCTTCAAATTAGAAGCTGCTCGTTTCTCTACTATATGTGAAGACCTTGTTTATAGAATATGACGATTTTATTTTCAAAAAAATCCCTGTATCTATGCTATGTTATTATAAAATCGCATTTTGTTCAAGAATTGTTTGGATTTTCGTTACCATCAAATCAATTGCTACGTGATTTTGACCGCCTTCTGGGATAATAATATCAGCGTATCGCTTAGTTGGTTCAATAAACTGATTATGCATTGGACGTACCACTGAAATATATTGATCGACTACGGATTCTAGCGTACGCTCACGCTCGTTAATATCTCGCAACATTCTGCGGATAATACGCAAATCAGCATCGGTATCAACATATAGTTTAATATCCATTAAGTTACGCAGACGCTTGTCCTCAAGCACTAAGATACCCTCTAAGATAATAACATCCTTTGGGTCTTCTACAATAACTTCTTGAGAGCGAGTATGAATAGTATAATCATATACAGGTTTTTCAATGCTCTCATAATTTAATAATTTCTGCAAGTGCTCAATTAAAAGGTCATTATCAAACGCTAAAGGATGATCATAGTTCGTCTGTAAGCGTTGTTCAAATGGCAGGTTACTTTGATCTTTATAATAATAATCTTGCTCTAGAAGCATAATTGAATGACCTTTAAAATATTCATAAATTGCTTTTGTAACAGTTGTTTTTCCAGAGCCAGATCCACCAGCAATACCGATTACAACGGGCTTTTTCCCCATCTTCTTATTAAATCCCCTTTCGCATCATGTTGTAAGAAAACAATGGTTTGTCTACCTTAAACGTTACAATTTGTAGCGGATGACGAGCAGCGTCTAGCTCATTGCCTTTTTCATCCCAAATTGTGCCGACTACTTGTGTAAAGTTTTCGATTCCTGGTCCAAAGAACTCCACTTCATCTCCAGGCTTAAAATGGTTTCGCTGCTGAAGTGTTACCATGCTTGTTTCCTCATCATAGTCTAACACTAATCCAGCAAAATCAAATGTTGTTTTCTTACCGTGAATGCCAAACATTTGCTCATCTACTCCTGGCACACCTTCAAAGAAAGCAGGAGCAGTATCACGATTAGCACATTTATCAAGCTCATCTAACCACTCTTTTTGAATCACAAAGTTTTCTGGATCTGCACAATAGGCATCAATGACTTTGCGATAGACGCTTACAACGGTTGCGATATAGTGGATTGATTTCATGCGGCCTTCAATTTTTAAGCTGTCGATACCTAGCTCAATCATTTTTGGGATTGATTGAATTAAGTTTAAATCTTTTGGGCTCATTGCAAACGGACTATCTGACTCATTGAATAAAGGAACTTCTGTTGATTCGCCTTCTAATTTAAATAAGTCATAGTCCCAGCGACATGACTGACAGCAGCCACCGCGGTTTGAATCCCGAGCTGTCATATGATTACTCAACGTACATCGACCAGAGTAAGCAATACACATAGCTCCGTGAATAAATGTTTCAATTTCAATATCTACTTTTTCTTTCATTTCACGGATTTCTTCAGCACTCGTTTCACGCGCCAATACCACACGTTCTAAGCCTTCTTCTTTCCAGAACTGAACAGCACGCCAGTTTGAAAGCGACTGCTGAGTACTTAAATGTACTTCTAGCTTTGGGGCAACTCGGCGGCATGTTTCAATAATTAACGGATCTGCTACAATGATTCCAGCTACGCCAGCCGTCTGTAATCCCATTAAATATTCATCTAAGCCATCCATGTTTTCATTATGAGCAAAGATATTTGTTGTTACATAAATACGTGCTCCATATTTTTTTGCAAATTCTACTCCCTCAGCCATTTCTTCTAATGAAAAGTTACCTGCATTTGAGCGAAGACCGAACTCTTTTCCACCGATAAAGACCGCATCAGCACCATAATGTACTGCTACTTTTAACTTTTCAAGATTGCCTGCTGGAGCTAACAACTCGGGCTTTTTCGTAATAACACGTTTCCCATTAACAACCGTATCAATTTGCACAGCCATAGTTAGTACCTCCTAATTGTCTACTTTTTCGATTTTTCTTTCCATTCTCATGACACTTAGTAAACAGTTTCTTTAAAGAAGAATCCTGTATCAAGAGGACGATTTGCTGGTTGCATTGCTTCAATTTCTTCTAAAAGCTCGTCTTTTATCTCTTCATACTCTTCACGATTTTCTACGCATAAATCAATGGCTTTGCGATACTTCTTCGTTACTTCAATAATGTATTCTGCGCTCTTTAGCACACCATCAATTTTAAAAACGTCAACTTGTGCATCAATCATTTCTGCAAGCTCGTCGATAATACAAATATCATTTGGACTCATGATATGTGTACCGTTCTCATCTTCGTAAATTGGATATTTGTTATCGCGTTCTTTATCAAATAAAAACATGTCTTGTTCAAGCTTTCGATTTCCAACTTCCATTACTTTACCTTGATATTCAAAATAGTTACCTAATAAAGAGCGCTTCGATTGAAACATACATGTCATTCCATGAACCTGTACTTCCACTTCTACTTCTGCATTCTCTTTAATATCAATGATACTGTCCATGCTAAGTTCACGAGCTAACACCGCACGCTTAGCACCTTTTCGTCCCCAGTAATTACATGTATACCAGTTGGTTGCAGTCGTCTCTGTATTCCAGTGAAGCTTCATTTTCGGAGCAACTGCGCGAGCAGCCATTAATACTGCTGGGTCTCCAAAGACAATGGCATCTACGCCTGCTTCTTGTAAAAACAAGATATATTCATCTAATTCTGCTACTGTATCATTATGAAATAGCGCGTTCATAGCTACATAAACTTTTGTATGATGAGCGTGTGCAATATTAACTGCCTCTACGATATCCTCACGCTTAAAGTCTCCTGCAAGTCGTAACCCATATCGCTGTTCACCAATTACAAATGCGTTTGCACCGGCTTCTATTAATGGTTTAATATTTGAAACAGCAGTTGGTGTTACTAATAGTTCAGGTTTTTTCATTGTCAATCACCTCTTTTTATACTAATTGCAATTCCATCCCCAATTGGTAAAATGGTGGTTTGGAAATCTGGATGTTTCATTAGCCATACGTTGTATGCATCAATTTTTTTAATTAAACTTCGCTTACGGCGCGTTTCAATCTGCGATAAATCGGTTCCTACGTGCCCTTTGAATAAAATATTATCTGAAATGATAATACCTTTTTTATTTACTAATGGTGCATAATGCTCAAAGAAGCGCTGATATTGCCCTTTGGCAGCATCAATAAATACGGCATCGTAAGGGCCATTTTGTTCAATGTCTGCTTGAAGTTCTAAAGCATCTCCAAACAAGGTTTTAATCTGCTCTTTCTTTTCAGCTCGATTAATGAATAACTGAGCTTGTTTATACCGATCTTCATTACGCTCCACCGTAACGATTTTAGCATTTGGTAATGCTTCAGCCATACGAATAGCAGAATAGCCGATGGCTGTCCCAATTTCTAATATATGTGCTGGCTGATGAAGGCGAAGAATTTGAAGCAATGCTTCAATTCCGATGAGTTCCATAATTGGTACTACATGTTCTTTTGCATAGTTCTCCATCTCTTCAACAAGCTCTGTACGCTTAGGAATAAGGTTTTCTACATACTGTTCAACATTTTGTAAAAGCAAAACACTTCCTCCGTTCAAAGAAGTATGTTTGACGTTAGTCAAAAGCGGTTATATATAGTTTGACTCACTAAATAAACGTGACTAAAGCTCAAAAAAAAGCCTTAGCTAACATGTACTAACGCACAAAATATACCGCAATAAAAATATACAACTAGTCCATTATAATTGGTTTTTTTCTGAACGTAAACCCGATATATTTTAACATAAAAGTAGAGCAGATGCCAAAAAGTCGAATCAATTTTTTAAAGCTATCCACACAATTTTATAACTAAAACCCCCTTTATCTTTAAAAGTAAAGGGGGTTTTAAACGCTTAATTAACGGTTACTATTGCTTTTATTTCTTATCTTCTTCACGAGGCCCTGTGATATGAGTCGCTTTTTCTTGGTTATGCTCATCAAGTGTTTTGGTAAAGATGACTTCTCCATCTTTATTCGCTAAGAAATAGAGGTAATTGGTATCAGCGGGTTCCAAAGCTGCTTTAATAGACATTAAGCCTGAGTTTGCAATCGGTCCTGGTGTAAGTCCTTTCTCTCGATACGTATTGTAAGGCGAGTCTACTTCTAAATCTTTATAGTAGACTCGCTCACGATGCTCACCTAAAGCATATAACACCGTTGGATCCGTCTGTAATGGCATATCCTCTTCAAGACGATTATAAAACACGCTTGCGATTTTCTCACGATCCACCTGTTCCGTTGCTTCTTCTTCAATTAAAGAAGCCATCGTTAAAAGCTTGTGAGCCGTATATTTTTTGCTCTTCATTTCCTTTTGATATTGAGCTAAAACACCGTTCGTTTTACCAATCATTTTATCTAAAATGACTTCAAGCGAAACATTTGAATCATAGTGATCGTAAGTAGCAGGATATAAATACCCTTCTAAAGGATGCTTAATGTCCTTATTAAACACTTCATCCGTCACAAGATCTGGGTATTTCTTCTTCATCTTCTCAATAAAAGCAGGGTCATCTAAAGTATTCATTACTTCTTCTTCCGTGTAGTTTGTTCGATTTGCAATAATTGTAGCAATTTCATCAAGCTGACGGCCTTCTGGAATTGCTAAGCGAACATCCGGATTCTTCGAGACATCTCCTGTTTCCATCATATCGACCATCTCACTTAAGCTCATGGAAGGAGAAAAAGTGTATGTTCCAGCCTGAAATCCTGATACGCTAGACATTTTAATATAGTATCGAAAAGCACTTTCACTTTTAATTAGCTTTTCTTCTTTTAACAACGTTCCAATCGACCGGACTGAAGAACCTTGCGGAATCGTTATATTTACTTTTTTACTACTGTTTTTATCAACGGGTTGTACAAATGATTGAGCATAAAAAACGCCTCCACCAATAAGTACAGCTAAAAGAATTATTGTCACAATGATAATTTTTTTTCGTTTATTTTTTTTAGGTGTAAAAAAAGATTGGTGCGACAAGTTGCATCCTCCTCTCATACGCACGCACTATTATACTACAATTTATCTCATTTTTCGTCATTATCATACAAGACCGCCTATAAAAGCAAGTGAAAAGACATATCCTCATTAGGATAGACAGTAAAGATGTAAATTATTTGAAAAATAAACCATAAAAAAAGTTGGTAGCTCTCGCCACCAACTTTTTTATTCGCCTTCTTCTTCGTCAAGGAATGTGTTAACCATTTCCTCAACCATATCCCATTCTTCTTCTGTCTCGATTGGTTGAAGTTCACCATCTTCACCATTTTCGCTTGGTGTGAAAGCAGACGCATGAATTTCAATTTCTTCATCGTCATTTTCATCTGCACCAATTGGATAATAAATTACATAAGATTTACCATATTCTTCAGAATCAAATGTGAATAAAATCTCACATAATTGCTCGTTACCACTTTCGTCTACGATTGTAATTTTTCCTTCTTCTGTCATGTTCGACACCTCATTTTCCAGCTATTTACTAGCGATTTTATGGCAAGTTGAAAGCCCTAGCTTCTTATCAAATTAGACTCTTTTTATCGAGGATAACCGTGCAGAAGCTAAGCTACAATCAACCTTATTGTTTGCTGTCTAAGTATCCTTGAAGAATCATAACAGCCGCCATCTTATCAATGACTTTTTTACGCTTTTTACGACTAACATCAGCTGAAAGTAAAACACGCTCTGCAGCCATTGTCGATAAGCGTTCATCCCACATCATCGTTTCGATGTTTAGATCCTTCTTTAGTTCCTCTGCAAATTGAAGACAAGCTTCACCGCGAGGACCAATTGTGCCATTCATATTTTTTGGTAGGCCAACAATGACTTTTTCAACTGAATACTCATCAATTAATTGCTGTAATCGAGGATAAGACTCCTTCATTTGCTCATCGGCAATTTTAATCGTCTCAATCCCTTGGGCTGTCCAGCCCATTTCGTCGCTTACAGCTACGCCAATTGTCTTCGTGCCAACATCTAATCCTAATACGCGCATTTATGAATCCTTTCGATGCTGTTGTAAATAAGATTTCACAAGTTCTTCAATGAGCTCGTCTCTCTCTAATTGGCGAATTGTGTTTCGCGCATCATTATGACGAGGAATGTAAGCAGGATCTCCTGATAGCAAATATCCAACGATTTGGTTAATCGGGTTATATCCTTTTTCTTTCAATGCCTCATAAACCGTAAATAAAACCTCATGGACGCTTGTTTCAGCTGGCTCATCTTGAAAATTGAATTGCATTGTTTTATCAAATGAACTCATTTTCCCACCTCACTCGTTTAATTTGTGAGCACATTATGAATCATGTTAAGTCTTACTTCTATTGTACACCAAGAAAGAGGAGAATTAAACGGATTTAACCCATTCTTCTACAATCTTCAATGCATTTTCAATTTGGTTCGGATCTTTTCCACCTGCTTGAGCCATATCTGGACGACCACCGCCGCCACCGCCACAAATTGTTGCCACTTCTTTTACAATCTTACCTGCATGATGACCGTTTGCAATTAAATCTTTTGTCACTCCTGCAACGATATTTACTTTTTCACCTTGAGGTGCAGCTAGTACAATAACTGCTGAGTCAAGCTTTTGCTTTAAGTCATCTACCATTGAACGAAGGTTGTTCATATCCGTTGCGTTTACTTTTTCTGCTAAGACGCTCACACCGTTTACGTCTTTCACGCGGTCGATTAGATTGCCTGCCTCAATATTCCCTAGCTTCGTTGCTAATGACTCATTTTCACGATGAAGTTGGCGAATTTCTTCTAGTAAGCCTTCCACACGACTAACAAGATCTCGAGGGTTCGCTTTTGCTTTTGCTGCTGCTTCTTTTAACAGTGTTACTTGGTCATTCATCAACTGATAAGCTGCTTTTCCAGTTACGGCTTCAATACGGCGTGTTCCAGCTCCAATTCCTGATTCTGATACAATCTTAAATAAGCCGATTTCAGACGTATTAGCAACGTGGCAACCACCACAAAGCTCTAAGCTATAGCTTCCAACCTGAACAACGCGAACGATATCGCCATACTTCTCACCAAACAGCGCCATTGCACCCATTGCTTTTGCTTCATCAATTGCTTTATTTTCAATATTTACGGAAATGTTTTCCCAAATTTTTTCGTTTACAATCGTTTCAATCTTTTCAATTTCTTCCGCTGTTATTTGTCCAAAATGAGAGAAATCAAAACGTAAGCGATCTGGAGTTACTAATGAACCAGCTTGGTTAACATGCATTCCTAACGTATCTTTTAATGCTTGGTGAAGCAGGTGAGTTGCCGTATGGTTTTTCACGATTGCATCACGCTTTTTCCCGTTAATTGTCGCTGTGTAAGTTTCGCCCTTTACAAGCTCTCCGCTTCTTACTTCTACAGTGTGCACGTGCTGGCCATTCGGTGCCTTTTGCACATCTTTAACTGCTGCAACAGATGTGGCATTTGAGATTTCACCTTGGTCAGCAATTTGTCCACCGCTCTCAGCATAGAATGGCGTTTGCTTTAAAATAACCTGTGCTTCTTGACCTTCCGTTACTTTATCAACAAGTTCTCCATGTAAGATAATAGCTTCAATGAACGTTTCCACTTCGTCTTTATCGTAGCCGACAAACTCACTTTCAACTGTTAACTCGCCTAATACCCCACCTTGAACTTGCATAGAGCTAGAATCTTGGCGAGCTGCTCTTGCACGCTCACGTTGACCTTCCATCTCGCTTTCAAATCCGTCATGATCTATTTTCATCTTTTCATCTTCTGCATATTCTTCCGTTAACTCAACTGGGAAGCCATATGTATCATATAATCGGAATACATCTTCACCAGAAATTGTATCACTGCCTTGGTCTTTTGCTTTTTTAATCATTGTTGCTAAAATAGCAAGACCCTCGTTTAACGTTTCGTGAAAACGCTCTTCCTCGTTTTTCACAACGCGCTGAATGAAGTCTGTTTTGTCTTTCACTTCTGGGTAGAAATCAACCATAATCTCACCCACAACAGATACTAGCTCGTACATAAACGGACGATTGATGCCTAGTTTTTTTGCATATCGTACAGCACGACGTAATAAACGGCGCAGTACATATCCACGACCTTCATTGGATGGAAGAGCTCCGTCTCCAACAGCAAATGTCACCGTACGAATATGGTCAGCAATTACTTTAAATGCAACGTCTTTTTCATCTTCTGTGCGGTATTTAGCACCTGAGATGTTTTCAGTTGCTTCAATAATTGGCATGAATAAGTCTGTATCAAAGTTTGTCGGTACATCTTGAATAACCGACACCATACGCTCTAGTCCCATTCCTGTATCAATGTTCTTCTTTGGTAGTGGTGTATAGGTATGATCAGGGTTATGGTTAAATTGAGAAAATACTAAATTCCAGATTTCTAAATAGCGCTCGTTTTCTCCACCAGGGTATAGCTCAGGGTCAGTTAAGTCGTTTCCATAAGCTTCACCACGGTCATAAAAAATCTCTGTATTCGGTCCACTTGGCCCTTCACCAATATCCCAGAAGTTACCTTCTAAACGAATAATGCGCTCTTTTGGAACTCCAATTTTTTCGTTCCAAAGCTTGAATGCTTCTTCATCTTCTGGGTGAATAGTGACAGATAATTTTTCAGGATCAAAGCCAATCCATTTATCGCTCGTTAAGAACTCCCAAGCCCAGTCGATTGCTTCTTCTTTAAAATATTCACCGATTGAAAAGTTACCTAACATTTCAAAGAACGTATGGTGACGCGCTGTTTTACCAACGTTTTCAATATCATTTGTACGAATTGATTTTTGAGCATTACAAATACGTGGGTTTTGTGGAATAACGCGTCCGTCAAAGTATTTCTTTAGCGTCGCAACACCACTGTTAATCCATAAAAGAGATGGATCTTCATGAGGTACAAGAGAAGCGCTCGGCTCTACATCATGACCTTTTTCTTTAAAGAAATCTAAGTACATTTGACGCACTTGTGCAGATGTTAACTTTTTCATGATTGGTTCCTCCTTTAGAACTCTTCATTATTTATAGACAAAAACATAATGACCTAAAAGCAGCTTGCTTCATTACGCACAATACAATAGGGAGTTTTAGAAATTTGCACACAAAAAAACTCTCATCCCAAAAAGCAGGGACGAGAGTTTAGCTCGCGGTACCACCCTGATTATGAACATGTTAGAATGTTCATCACCTTCATCGCATTAACGCTGCTAAAACGGCAGGGTTTTCCTGCACTCAGGACTAGCATTCAGCTATTCTTTGTATCGCACCTCTTTCAGCCTTGGAAGTGCTTCTCTTATATACCAGTGTACAGCTTACTTGGTTCCTTCATTGTATTGTTTACTATGTAACGTTTTCTATGGCGATATTATGACAAATTCGGGTTGCTTTGTCAATGTTTCAAGGTATGCCCTCGCACATGTAAAATCGAAATTTTTACAATAGCTAAAATAGGAACAGCAATAATTAGCCCAAACACCCCTCCAAATTCTCCCCCAAGCAAAAGCGCTAAGATAATAAAAAGAGGGTGGATATGCAAGCTTTTCCCTACGATTAGAGGAGATAGAATATTCCCTTCTAGAAATTGAAGTACAAAGATAATGACGACAACAATTAATACGAGCTTCACAGAAACTGTCATGGAGAGAATTGCCGCTGGTACTGCTCCAATAATGGGACCGAAATACGGAATAATATTCGTAATGCCTATGATTATCCCAAGCAAAAGCGCATACGGTACGTTAAAAAACCAAAATGCAGTCGTAGCAATAGCGCCTATGATGAGACAAACAAAAAATTGTCCTCTAAGGTAGCTTCCCAATGACAAGTTTACATCATGTAAAAAATGCTTCCCTTCTTCATGCCATTTCTTTGGCACAATATATGCGACAGCTTTTCGAACGAGTCCGAAGTCTTTTAGCAAGTAAAACACAATAAACGGAATAATAATGAGAATTAAAAATGAATTGACAATGGACTTAACCCCCTCCATCACTCGCAATAACCATGTGTTAACAGTTTGCTCTAAATCAACGATACTCTGCTCAATTTTTTCATGAACTCCGTTTGGTAGCGTTGAGGTACGATCATGAATTTCATGCACCCATCCCTTATACATCTCTGTAAGCTCAGGCAGCTGTTCATTTAATTCTTTTAGCTGAATAACGAAAAGAGGAAACCCTTTATAAATACCATAACCTATTCCACCAAAGAAAATGAGATAAATTAGTAAAATGGCAAGAGGTCGTGGAACACCTTTTTCATGCGTTTTCTCTACAATTGGATGAAGTAAATATGTAATAAAGGCAGCAATAAAAAAAGGCAGCATTGCTTTAAAAAACATCTCAAGAAATGGTAGCCAAACAAACTTTATTTTAAATAAAAGTAAAATACAAAGCAGTGCTAGCAAAAAAATCCCCAAACGATAAAACCATTTAATCGGTACCTCTTTCACAATAAACTCCTCCTCATCTTTATTTTTCAACAAAGAAAAGAGTTTATTCATGATGTTTTTTTAGATAACTTCCCATGAGAAAAAGCCCTTGCTAAGCAAGAGCTTTTTTGTAAAGAGACCAACAATGATTTTAGTGCATTGCTTTCATAACACGCTTGCGCATTTTTTTCATATTGCGCTTTGTGAACATCTCTCGGTCACCTGCCATTTTGAACGCATATGCCCCTAGACCAAAAGCAACTACTGACGGAATAATTCGATTCATCGCAAAGCCCCCCCTAAATGAGTTAAAAATTCATTGTACGCTCATCCTCTGAAAACAAATCATCCAATGAGCTTAACGTGCCATCCTCTTCCACTTGGTGGGTATTAATTTGTCCTTTTGAAATCGTCATCTCAATAAAACAATTCCAGCAATAATATTGATTAACCCCAATTTTACCAACATCAATACTTTTACAGTTTGGACACTTTAACAAAGTGAACACCTCTTTTATACGTTCGTTTATAAAACGTATTATGTCCACTTTTTACCATGTCCATACCTAAACACCAGGCTAGTAGGAGGGAATTAAGCAATGCTTAATTCTTTTGTAGGTTGCGATATCTTACATAAAATCATACGGTGTAAGGTTTTCCATGCCAATATTTGCATCTTTCATAAATGGCACCTCAGGATCTTCTAACTCATCAACTAATTGCTCTTTGAGAAGGGCTTGTAGATTGGTCTGTCGAATGCTGTCTTCGTTACGATTTACGCCAATTTGAAACGCTTCTTCTTCACCACATAAGATTAAGAACTGCTTGCTCCGCGTAACGGCAGTATAAAGCAGGTTCCGTCGGAGCATGCGATAATAACTTTTCACAATAGGCAACACCACAATCGGAAACTCGCTTCCTTGTGATTTATGAATAGAGCAGCAGTACGCATGCGTAATCTGATTAAAGTCTTGTTTCGTATAGGTTACTTCATTTCCTTCGAATGAAATAACAAGCATATCCTGCTTTTCCGTGTTTTCCTTTGCGAAAAAAACAGACACAATCTCACCCATATCTCCATTAAAAACATTACTATCAGGTTGATTTACAAGCTGAAGTACCTTATCGCCTACACGATATGTTACATCTCCGTGCTTTAACTCTCTCCGCTGTTGAGAGGCTGGATTAAATAATTCTTGCAGTACTTCATTCATTTTATCAATCCCCGCTGGACCTTTATACATTGGAGCCAGCACTTGAATATCTTTAGCCGTATAGCCTTTTTTTACAGCATTGCCGCACACTTGTTTGACAACATCTGTAATTTGCGCTCCGTAACAACGAATAAAGGAACGATCGCCTTGCTGATTAGTCAAATCGGATGGAAGACGTCCTTTTTTAATTTCATGAGCCAAATCAATGATAGATGAGCCTTCTTCTTGGCGATATACATCTGTTAATCGTACGGTAGGAACAGCTTCAGAATGTAATAAATCTTTCAACACCTGACCAGGACCAACTGAAGGTAATTGATCTTCATCACCTACAAGCACTACTTGGATGCTAGCTGGAAGTGATTTAAAGAGCTGGTGAGCAAGCCATAAATCTACCATAGAGACCTCGTCCACAATCAGTAACTTACCATTGATTGGATTTTCTTCATTGTGGTCAAACCCTTCTTGTCCATTCCACTTTAAAAGTCTGTGGATTGTCACCGCTGGCAGTCCAGTAGCCTCGCTCATCCGTTTAGCAGCTCGACCTGTAGGAGCGACAAGCAGCACTGGAAATCCTTCGTCTTTTTTATAATCCCCTGGATTTAGCGAACAGCCATGAAGCTCTGCATAAAGTTCAACAATTCCCTTTATAACTGTTGTTTTACCGGTACCTGGTCCTCCTGTAAGCAAAAGCATTGGGGATAAAAGCGCTTTTTGAATTCCTTCTCTTTGCGAAGGTGCATACTGCACGCCTAGACGCTCTTCTAACTCCCCTAGAGCTAGAAGAAATTCTGATTCAGGAAATTGCTCTTCATACTCTGTTTGAGCCATTAGCTTACCAATCGCTTTAACGACTCCTTTTTCAGCATAAAAAAGCGGTGGGAAGTACATTTTATCGTCATCAATAATAATTTTTTTCTCTTCTTTTAGTGCATCAATCTCTCGTATAATATCCATTTCTGATAACGGTTCTTGACGACTTTTTTGTAACAGCTCTCCCGTTTTCTGATACAATTGCTCTGCTTTCACGTAGACGTGTCCCATTTGATTGCATTCATGCTCGATAACGTATAAAATTCCAGCTCGAAGCCGGTTAGGATGGTTGGTTGCTAACCCTAGCTTCCTTCCTAATTCATCCGCTCGGTTAAAGCCGATTCCTTGAACATCTTCAACAAGCTGATAGGGGTTTGTTTGAATCACTTCTAGCGCCTCTTGTTTATAAGCTTGGAAAATTTTCATGGAAAGCTGCGGACCAAATCCCAAATCTGTCAGCTTAACCATTACTTCTTCTAACCCCTGGTGCTCTCGCAGCTGAACGATTAGCTTTTCTGCTTTATCAGCAGATAGCCTAGACACCTTTTTCAATACCGCAGGGTCTTGTAGCATTCGATAAATTGCACGTTCACCAAGTGCTTCTACAATATTTTCTGCGGTTTTTTTACCAATACCGTTAAAGAGATCACTTGATAAGTACTGAATGACCCCTTGTTTTGACTGGGGAAGCTCTTTTTTAAATTGCTCTACTTGAAACTGAAGGCCAAATTTCGGATGCTCTTTAAAGTTTCCAATAAAAGTGTAAAGTTCATCTTCGTTCAAACGGGGGAAATATCCCGTAACAATCGCTTCTTTATCGTCCATGGATACATTTGTTTCTTTTATTCTAATTCTTGTTACGTTATACAAATTTTCTTCATTATGAAAGACCGTGACAATTGCCGTGCCTTTTATGTACGTTTTTTCTTCATCGGGTTGTAAAGGGTTTAGAACTGCCTCACTCATACTATTCCCCCATTTTTACATTCACTTCTTAGTGTTCCATCATTGAAAGAACGTTTTTACCATTTGCTGCCATATGATGATCTGGCTGGATTTGTAGCGCTTGATCAAACATTGAGATAGCCTTATCCTTATCATCTTTCATCGCATAAGCTACTCCTAAATTGTAGTAAGCATCAGCATGCTCCTCGTCTTCTTGGACAACGCGCAGTAACTCCTCTACCGCTTCATCTACCATTTCCAGCTGAGCTAAACAAAGTCCAAGCTGAAATCTTGCTTCTGTATCGTGTTCATTAAGCTCTACTGCTCGTTTTAAATATGGTAGAGCATACGTTATTTGTTCTAAATGAAATAGTGTTAAACCGAGCATAAAATGCACATCTGACGAATTTAAGCCCTTTTTAATAGCTAAATCAAAATAATGCTTCGCTTGTTCTAACTGTTCAAGGTTAAAATATACGTTGCCAGCACCGTAGTAAGCCGTTGCTGTTTCCTCATCAATTTCAATGGCACGTTCATAAAATTTTAGTGCACGATCTGTTTCGCTAACCGCGGCTAAAAGGTTACCAAAGTTCACGTATACAACCGGGTCTTTGGGATTTTCTTCGATTGCTTCTGAAAATGTTTTTGCTGCTTCTTCAAATTTTCCATCTTGCATATATTGAATACCTAATTGATTTTTATCTGTCATTTTTCACTCCACCGTTGTTTTTTATTAGTTTATCCGATTACTAGTAGTATATCATAACAAAACCCCCGCTCTACAGAGCCGAGGTTTTGTTAAAAAGCCCTTGAATTCGTATTATACGTACCAAAGCTGCTCTTCATCTTTATATACATTATCAATTGTAGCTCCACCTAGACACTCTTCACCGTTATAGAATACGACAGCTTGTCCTGGCGTTACGGCACGAACTGGGTTCTTAAAAAGAACTTTAACCGTATTTTCATCTAGCTTCTCAACTGTTACTTCATTATCTTCTTGGCGGTAACGGAATTTAGCTGTGCAAGAAAGCGGTTCGTTCCATTCACGATCGCTTACCCAGCTAACGTTAGTTGCCGTAATAGAAGTTGAGTATAACAGCTCATTATGAAATCCTTGGTCGACATAAAGAACGTTTTTCTCTAGATCTTTACCAACAGCAAACCAAGGTTCTCCGCTTCCACCAATTCCAAGTCCGTGACGTTGGCCGATTGTATAATACATCAGGCCGTCATGGTTTCCTTTTACTTCACCATCTAACGTTTGCATAAGACCAGGCTGAGCTGGAAGGTACTGACTTAAAAACTGTTTAAAATTACGTTCTCCAATAAAACAAATGCCTGTGCTATCTTTCTTAGTAGCTGTCGCAAGTCCCGCTTCTTTCGCAATCTCACGCACTTTGGATTTTTCAATTCCTCCAAGTGGGAACATAACTTTTGATAGCTGTTCTTGACCAAGCTGGTTTAAGAAATACGTTTGGTCTTTATTATTGTCTACTCCTCGAAGCATTTTGTACTCGCCATCACGATACACCACTTGCGCGTAGTGCCCTGTTGCTAAATAGTCTGCACCAAGCGTCATCGCATGTTCTAAAAATGCTTTAAATTTAATTTCTTTATTACACATAACATCAGGATTTGGCGTACGCCCTGCTTTGTACTCATCAAGGAAATACGTAAATACTTTATCCCAATATTGTTTTTCAAAGTTGACTGCATAGTAAGGTATACCGATTTGATTACATACGCGAATGACGTCATTGTAATCTTCTGTTGCTGTACATACGCCATTTTCATCCGTATCATCCCAGTTTTTCATGAAGATTCCAACTACATCATAACCTTGTTGTTTTAATAACAGAGCAGCGACTGAAGAGTCTACTCCTCCACTCATTCCAACAACAACACGCGTATCTTTTGGTGCTTTCGTCAACTTAGTCACCTCCAATAAACGTGTTCTTTTATTTTGCCAATCGCTTTACGATTGTTGCTGTTTTACGAGCTAATTCTTCTATTTGATCCATTGTATTACCCAACCCAAAACTGAAGCGAATTGATGAAGTAATACGGTTAGAGTCCTTGCCAAACATGGCAACAAGTACGTGAGACGGATCTACAGCTCCTGCTGTACAAGCTGATCCGCTTGATGCAGCAATACCTGCTAAATCCAAATTCACAAGCATAGATTCAACGTTTACACCTTTGAAAGAAAGATTTAGTATATGTGGTAAAGAATACTCGACATTTCCGTTTATATCAAACGATACTTGCTCTTCTTCCAATACCTGTATCATTCGTTCTTTAAACTGCTTATATTGAGCTGCACGTTCTTTTAATGATTCTTGCGCAATGCGAACAGCTTGTTCAAATCCGACAATGCTTGCCATGTTCTCTGTACCTGCTCTGCGCTTTCTCTCTTGCTCTCCTCCAAATAAAAGTGGCGAAAGCGTAACGTGTGGAGCAGCATATAAAAAGCCAATCCCTTTTGGTCCGTTAACTTTATGAGAAGAAACGGAGAGAAGATCGACACCTAATTGTTGCACATTTAATGAAATTAATCCATAAACTTGCACTGCATCCGTATGGAAATAAGCACCATATTCTTTTAACAAAGCACCAATTTCTGAAATTGGCTGGATTGTGCCAACCTCATTGTTGCCGTACATAACTGAAACTAAAATCGTTCTATCCGTTAAGGACCTCTTAATATCTTCAACCGACACACGTCCAGTTTCATCAACCGGTAGATACGTCACTTCAAAACCTTGTTCTTCTAGAAACTGACAAGTATGCAACACAGCATGATGCTCAATAGATGTCGTAATAATATGATTGCCACGATGTTTATTCGCAAGCGCAACACCAATCAGCGCCATGTTGTCTGCTTCCGTTCCACCGCTCGTGAAGATAATGTCATTTTCACGTGCTCCAATACTGCTGGCAATTGTTTGACGCGCTTCATCCAAATATCTGCGACTTTCTCGTCCGTAGTGATGAATGCTTGACGGATTCCCAAAATGCTCATGCATAAACGTCGTCATTTTTTCAACAACTGCTGGGTGTACAGGAGACGTTGCTGCATGGTCTACATAAATACGCTCCAACTAAAAACTCCTCCTAACTCAACCAATTAAATATAAAACATATATGATTCTTCTTCATCACCTGAATGATTCGCTAAATCTTCAAGCGTTGTGCTATCTAACACTTCTTTAACTGCATCACGAATGCGAATCCACAGCTCTCTTTTAGCTGGCTCTTCGTCTTCCAATCCTTCTACTGGACTAATTGGTCCTTCCAGTACCGAAATAATGTCTCCTGCTGTAATATTGGTAGGTTCATGTGCTAAAATATAGCCACCGTACGCACCTCTGACGCTTTTTACAAGACCTGCATTACGAAGAGGCGAAATTAATTGCTCAAGATAATGTTCCGATAGGTCATGGTTTTGAGCGATTGTTTTTAATGAAATGGGACCTTCACCAAAGCGTTTTGCCAGTGCAATCATAATTGTTAAACCGTAGCGTCCTTTTGTCGAGATTTTCATTTTCTCCACTCCTTCTCATATCCATAAGGTGTTTATAATAGGTCGTTCATTATTCATTATTTCAAATTTAAATAGTCCATTAAAAAACGTTATACTGTTGACATTATATCATACTATCCCTATGAGAGAAATTTCAACACTTTTTTAGATATGATACAGTAAAATCAAACTATATATTTAATTCTAAAAGGAGGTCACTGCATGAATAATAACCCGCTTGCATTTCGCATGCGTCCTAAAGATATCAATGAAATTATTGGACAGCAGCATCTTGTTGGAAAAGACAAAATGATTTATCGAATGGTCAAAGCCAACCACCTAAGCTCAATGATTCTATACGGTCCGCCCGGTGTAGGGAAAACATCTATTGCTACAGCTATTGCTAAAACAACCAAAACAGCTTTTCGACAGCTAAATGCGGTTGTGAATAATAAAAAAGATATGGAAATTGTCGCCGAGGAAGCAAAAATGTCCGGGAAAGTAATTTTATTACTAGACGAAGTACATCGACTAGATAAAGGAAAACAAGACTTTTTACTTCCTTATCTAGAAAACGGACTCATTACGTTAATTGGTGCTACAACAAGCAACCCTTATCACGTTATTAACCCCGCAATTCGAAGCCGGTGTCAAATCTTTGAACTAAAATCGTTAGAGCCAGATGATATTGAACAAGCGCTGAACCGAGCACTGCATGATAAAGAACGCGGATATGGAAATCAAAATGTTCAGGTTGATCGTGATGCAATGCTTCATTTTACAACAAGCTGTAACGGTGATGTTCGTTCCGCGCTAAATGCCCTTGAGCTTGCTATTTTATCTACGGACGAAAATGAGGAAGGCGTCATCCATATCACGCTTGACATTGCCGAGCAGTGCTTGCAACAAAAATATTTTTCACACGATAAAGATGGAGATGCTCATTACGACGTACTTTCAGCATTTCAAAAATCCATTCGTGGAAGCGACGTAAACGCTGCGCTTCATTATTTAGGGAGACTGATTGAAGCTGGTGATTTAGTGAGTATTAACAGACGACTTTTAGTCATTGCGTACGAAGATGTTGGACTAGCAAGCCCTCAAGCCGGTGCAAGAACACTGTCTGCCATTGAATCAGCTGAGAGGCTAGGCTTTCCAGAAGCTCGTATACCATTAGCCAACGCTGTTATTGAACTTTGTTTATCTCCAAAGTCCAACTCAGCTTACAAAGCGCTTGACGCTGCTATTGCTGATATAAAAAAAGGCTTATCCGGGGACGTCCCAAACCATTTAAAAGACGGTCATTATAAAGGAGCAGCTAAGCTAGGGAGAGCACAGAATTATCAATACCCTCACGACTTTGAAAACGGCTGGGTTAAACAGCAATACCTTCCTGATAAAATAAAGAATAAACGCTATTATGAGCCAAAGAGAACAGGAAAATTCGAACAAGCATTGGCACAGGTTTATAAAAATTTATCTCCATGAAAAAAGCCCCAAAGAGGCAGTTCCTTAAAAAAGATAAAGGTAAACTTTATTTTTTAAGGCACTGCCTACTGGGGCTTTTTATTACTTATCGTCGCCAACACGCTTAATTGTTACGTCTGCTAGCAGTTCATTAATGACGTGTCCAGCCATGATTAAACCTGCAACAGAGGGAACAAATGCATTTGATGATGGTGGCATTTTGGCTTTGCGAATTTCCGCTGCATCGTTTCCTACTTCTTTACGGATTTCTTCACGAATGACGATTGGTCTTTCATCAGAAAAGACAACGTTAATTCCTTTGCGAACTCCTTCTTTACGAAGTCGCGTACGCACGACTTTCGCAATTGGGTCCGTATGAGTTTTTGAAATATCAGCAATTTTAAAGCGCGTTGGATCCATTTTATTAGCAGCGCCCATGCTTGAGATTATCGGGATATTTCGCTTTAAACACTCTTTCATTAAATGAATTTTATACGAAATAGTATCAGAAGCATCAACCACAAAATCAGGTTCATAGCTAAAAAACTGCTCATATGTTTCTTCTGTATAAAACATTTTTAACGAGATGACTTCACACTCAGGATTAATATCAAGAATTCGATCGCGCATTAAATCTGCCTTAGGTTTACCTACTGTTGATAATAAAGCATGAATTTGACGATTTACGTTTGTGATATCCACATCGTCTTTATCAACCAAAATTAATCGTCCAACACCTGAACGAGCAAGCGCCTCTGCCGAAAACGAACCAACGCCTCCAATTCCTAAAATAGCTACTGTACTCCCTTTTAAAGTTGCTAAGCCATCTTTCCCAATCGCTAGTTCATTACGTGAAAATTGATGCAACATTGTTTCAACACTCCGCCTTTCTATTTCAACACTTTTCAGTAGTGTATACTTTTCAAGTTTTTCTATCATCGCAAATGCTTGCATAATGATTTTATACGAATTAGACTATAACACACTTTTCTTCAAAAGCAAGCATGTCTATCGGTTTACGTATTAAAACTCATAAAAAAACCTTCTCTATACGACAGAGAAGGTTTTTATGTAGGCTAGTCCCAATAATGCCGTCTTAATGCTTTCGTTTTGAACCCGCTCTCGGCAGGTGGGTACTCTGTTTTACACACTGTAAGTCCTTAGAGAAGGCATGTACGCTGTATAAAAACTCCGAGTTCCCAAGCAACAAATTGTTCGGTCAAAACTGTTGTAAAGACGAACATATCAGGACTCTATTGTTCTTGAAAGTATCTTATCACAGAAGATTTTGTTTTGCAATATTATGCTTCTGTTTTTGCTTTTCGAATATCTAGATTTAGTTCCTCAAGCTGAGCTTCGCTTACTTCACCCGGTGCGTTTGTTAGTAGACAGCTTGCACTTGCTGTTTTCGGGAATGCAATCGTATCACGAAGGTTCGTACGTCCAGCAAGCAGCATAACAAGACGATCAAGTCCTAATGCAATTCCACCGTGAGGAGGTGTACCGTATTCAAATGCTTCAAGTAAGAAACCAAATTGTTCATGCGCTTCTTCAAGCGTAAAGCCAAGCGTTTTAAACATTTGTTCTTGAATGTCACGCTCATAAATACGCAGTGATCCACCACCAAGCTCATAGCCGTTTAGAACAAGATCATACGCTTGAGCGCGAACGGCACCTGGATTCGTTTCTAACTGCGGTAAGTCTTCACGAACCGGCATTGTAAACGGATGGTGAGCTGCATAGTAACGACCTTCTTCTTCATCATGCTCAAGAAGTGGCCAATCTGTTACCCACAGGAAGTTAAATAGTGACTCATCAATTAGGCCAAGCTCTTTAGCCAGCTTTAATCGGAGCGCACCTAATGCATCTGCCACTACTGATTTTTTATCTGCAACAAATAATAATAAATCGCCTTCTTCAACCTGTAGCGTGCTCATAAACTGCGCTTGTTCTTCTTCGTTAAAGAATTTACTAATTGGTCCTTTCAGTCCTTCAGCTTCAACTTTTAGCCATGCAAGACCTTTCGCACCGTAAATCTTCACAAAATCTGTTAACGCATCGATATCTTTACGAGAATAATTCCCCGCAGCTCCTTTAACGTTAATTGCTTTAACTTGCCCACCGCTTTCTACCGCGGCACTGAACACTTTAAACCCGCAATCTTTTACAAGCTCAGATAAATCGACAAGCTCCATAGCAAAGCGCGTATCTGGCTTATCAGAACCAAAGCGACTCATTGCTTCATCATAAGAAATGCGTGGAAAAGGTGTTTGAATATCTAATCCTTTTACATTTTTCATCACTTTTGACATCATTTCTTCTGTCAATGTCATGATTTCTTCTTGCGTTAAGAAAGAAGTTTCAATATCGACTTGCGTAAATTCAGGTTGACGATCAGCACGTAAATCTTCATCACGGAAGCATCGCGCAATCTGATAGTAGCGCTCTACGCCGCTTACCATTAACAGCTGTTTAAAGATTTGTGGCGACTGCGGAAGCGCGTAAAATTCACCTGGGTGCACGCGGCTTGGTACAAGATAATCACGAGCACCTTCTGGCGTACTTTTTGTTAGAATTGGTGTTTCTACATCTAAGAAGTCGTTATCATCTAAGAAATTACGAATTGTTTTTGTAACGTCACTTCTCATCTTTAACGTTGAAAACATTTCTGGACGACGAAGATCTAAATAACGATATTTTAAACGAACATCTTCTGATACATCCGTTTGATCATTAAGAGCAAACGGAGGCGTCTTTGCTTCATTTAATACCGTAATACGCTCAGCGTGAATTTCGATTTTACCTGTTTTTAAGTTCGGGTTAATCGTTCCTTCTTGTCTGCCGACTACTTTCCCCTCAACTTGTAATACATACTCGTTACGAACGTTTTCTGCAATTTCAAGCGCTTCTTGTGATACCTCAGGGTTAAATACGACTTGTACTAAGCCTCCTCGATCACGTAAATCGATAAAGATTAACCCTCCTAAATCACGGCGTTTTTGCACCCAACCTTTTAACAATACTTTTTCACCAATGGCCGTTTCCGTTACGTCACCACAGTAATATGAACGTTTTGTCATGACTGTTCCTCCTTAAGCTTTGTTCTCTAAGTAAGCTACTAGCTCTTCTAACTTCACTTCTTCTTGCTCGCCTAGTGCCATATCTTTGACGTTGGCTACGCCTTTAGCTAATTCATCATCACCAAGGACCACTACGTATTTTGCTTCCAAACGATCTGCTGATTTGAATTGACCTTTTACTTTTTTATCTTGATAATCTTTTTCTGCTACAAATCCTGCTTTTCGTAGTTTATTAACAAGCGCGACTGATTTTGCTTTTGCTGCATCACCAAGTGTTACAACATAGCAATCAATGCCTTTTTCAACTGGAAGCTCAATGTTTTCAGCTTCTAATGCTGACAATAAGCGCTCAATACTTAAAGCAAACCCAATTCCTGGCGTTTCAGGTCCACCAATTTCTTGAATAAGTCCGTTATAACGTCCTCCGCCACATAGCGTAGTGATAGCACCAAATCCATCTGCTTCACTCATTAACTCAAACGCTGTGTGATTGTAGTAATCTAATCCGCGAACTAACGTTGGGTCAACGACATACTCAATATCTAAATCTGTTAAGTATTGCTGTACGCTTTCGAAGTACTCTTTTGAATAGTCATTTAAATACTCTAAGATAGACGGCGCTGTGTTCATAAGCTCATGGTCACGATCTTTCTTACAATCTAAAATGCGAAGTGGGTTTTTGTGCAAACGATTTTGACAATCGCTACAAAACTCACCGATACGCGGAGAGAAATGATCAATTAGCGCTTGGCGATGCGCTTGACGACTTTCCGTATCTCCTAGGCTGTTTACAACTAGCTTTAGCTTTTTTAAACCTAGCGATTGGTAAAAATTCATTAATAACGCTAACACTTCTGCATCAATAGCTGGATCGTTTACTCCAAGAGCTTCAACACCAAACTGAACGAATTGGCGGAAGCGCCCTGCTTGCGGTCTTTCATATCGGAACATGGGACCAATATAGAAAAGCTTCGTTGGTTGATTTGGATTTCCAAACATTTTATGCGTTACGTAAGAACGTCCAACAGCAGCAGTTCCTTCCGGACGAAGCGTTAAGCTTCTATCCCCTCGGTCTTTGAAGGTATACATTTCTTTTTGAACAATATCAGTTGTTTCTCCCACACCACGCTGAAATAACTCCGTATGCTCAAACATTGGTGTACGAATTTCTTTGTAGTTAAATGCACGACAGATTTCACGAGCTTTTTGCTCCACAAACTGCCAGTATTCTACTTTTCCTGGTAAGATATCTTGAGTTCCTCTTGGTATTTGAACTGACATAAAGCGTCATATGCCTCCTATAACTTCATTTTCTATAACAAAAAAACTCTCATCTCTACTAGCAACTAGTAGGGACGAGAGTTTAAATCACGTGGTACCACCCTAATTGAAGCATACATGCTGTACACTTCCACTCATTCGTTAACGTACGAAACCGTTCAGCTCCTACTAACCGTGCTTTCAGAGCGAAACCTCCGAAGTGTTCATTCATTGAGTCATCATGTAAAATGCTTTCAGCCCAAGGCATTTTTTCTCTCTCCATGTGTCATCTCAATTACTTTTCTTCATCATAGGTTCTATTCATATAAAATTAAGCTATGTAATAGCCGTTCGTTAAAATATAGCAATTGTTTACTATATTACGAATGAAATGAACAGTTGTCAAGAACTTCACGGCCATAAATTATTGGTAAGTTGGAAACGAAATGAATTATGAGCGGTTTAGCTGTTTCCTAAGCTTTTGCACATCTCGAAGCGACAAACCAAATTCAGACGCTAATTCAATTGACGAAGCATCCTTTTCTTTATCTACGAAGTCGTGGAACTGCATGCCGAAAAGCGACTGATTTTGTTGAAAGGAATGCTCTCCTTTATCACTAAATTTCATGTACGTATCCCTTCTTTCTAAGTGCTTTCACACTAAATATGCTCTTTATAGCATTGCCAAAAAAGTCGACATCTTTCATAAATGAAAGGATTTTTTTTCACAACCTCGAATTACTTAGTCTGTGATAAAGGAGGGATACGTATCGCTTTTTTTCGTTCATCTAAACTTTATTTCTTGTTGTCTGTTATCATACTCGTTTGTCTCTCTTCCTTCGATGAGCCAGAATCTCCGAGTTTTTCACCTAGAATCGTTACAGCCGATACCTTACATGTTCGAACAGGACCAGGTTTAGCTTTTTCCATTTCAGCAACACTTAAGCAAAATGATCGGGTTAGCGTTATAGATCAGCAGGGAAATTGGCTTTTTGTACAATTTCAAGACCTTGAAGGCTGGATTTCTAAACCACATACAGCGTTATTAGACTTTAACAACCTCTCTCCACAGCAGCAAATTGAGCTAAAATCTACACCTGTTATCGAAAACGCACCTACAGATTATTTAAAAGGGAAAACCATCATTTTAGATCCCGGACACGGTGGGAAAGATAAAGGGGCCATAGGTACACAAGGTACGTATGAAAAGGACTTAACGCTCCGAACTGCTCGTTTCGTACAAGAAGAGCTTCAAAACGATGGTGCCACCGTAAAATTAACAAGAACAGACGATTCATATGTAGAGCTGTCCAATCGTATTCTAGCTTCAAACAGCGCTGATTTATATATTAGCATTCATTATAACAGCGTTGCTAACCCTGACTTAACAGGACTCATCACGTACTTTTACCATGATAACCAAGACTCTATTCTAGCTGGCTCTATCCACGCTTCACTTGTCCATCACAGTGACTTAAAGGACAAAGGAGTGCGTTTTGGAGACTACTACGTGCTGCGTGAAAATAAGCGCCCAAGCATTTTATTAGAGCTAGGTTTTTTAAGTAATAAGCGTGAGGAAACCTACATTAATTCCGTTGGGTATCAGCGAAGAGTCGCTCACCAAGTAGCCGTAGGAATTCAGCAATACTTCAAGCAACAATAGAAAAAGCGCCTGTTTGCACATGATGCAACAGACGCTTTTTTAATCATTTATTTATCTTTGCTTTCAATAATTAACGTAACAGGCCCATCATTGGTGAAGCTAACGTCCATCATTGCTCCAAACGAGCCGGTTTGAACACGAACTCCCTTTTTTTCTAGCTGCTCGTTAAAATAATTATACAGCGTAAGCGCTTTGTCTGGCTTTGCCGCTCCCATAAAATTTGGGCGTCTTCCTTTTCGACAATCACCATACAACGTAAACTGCGAAACAGATAGAATTTCACCTTCAATATCGAGCAATGAGTGATTCATTTTTCCTGTTTCATCTTCAAACACTCGTAGGTTGACTATTTTATCTGCAAGGTAATCCGCATCTTTCATTTCATCTTCATGCGTAACTCCTACTAAGAGCATAAAGCCTTTGCTAATTTCACCAACGACTTCACCTTCAACGGTAACATTTGCTTCTTTTGCACGCTGCACTACAACTTTCATTCTTCACGTACCTTTCTTAATGCATAATACGACGAACCGAATAGATATCACGAATTTGCTTAATTCGTTCAACAACTTTATGAAGATGACTAATGTTATGAATAGAGATTGACATATTAATGGTTGCCATTTTATTTCGATCCGATCGACCAGAGACGGCTGAAATATTGGTTTTTGTTTCATTGACAGCTTGAAGCACTTCGTTTAACAAGCCGCGACGATCATAACCAGATATCTCAATCTCGACGTTAAATTCTTTACCTTCTTTAATATGCGTTTCCCACTCAACTGGAATTAAACGATTTTCCGAATCCTCCGTATGGACATTTAAACAGTCTGCGCGGTGAACAGATACTCCCCGACCCTTTGTAATGAATCCTACAATCTCATCACCAGGAACTGGATTACAGCATTTCGATAAACGAATAAGCATATTTTCAACACCTGGTACAATAACACCAGAGTCTTTGCGCTTATGCTGACGTACACGCTTCGCTGCCGTATCTCGAGCCAGATCATCTACCTGCACTTCCTGCTCTTGATCACGCTGCTTTCGCCATTTCTCTGTCAAACGATTCGCAACCTGAGCAGCAGTTAAACCGTTATATCCAATTGCTGCATACATATCATCTTCATTTGAGAAGTTAAACTTTTCGGCTACTCGTTTAATATTATCGGTTGTTAATACTTCTTTTACGTCAAATTCCATTTGACGAATTTCTTTTTCAACAAGCTCTTTGCCTTTTTCAATATTTTCATCTCGGCTTTGCTTCTTAAAGAACTGACGTATCTTGTTTTTTGCCTGAGATGTTTGAGCAAGCTTCAGCCAATCTTTACTTGGTCCATAGGAATGCTTAGATGTTAAAATTTCAATGATATCTCCCGTTTTTAGACGATAATCCAGCGTGACCATCTTTCCATTGACTTTCGCACCGATTGTTTTATTCCCAATTTCTGAGTGAATGCGATATGCAAAGTCAATCGGAACTGAACCAGACGGTAATTCAATCACATCGCCTTTTGGCGTAAAAATATAGACCATGTCCGAAAATAAGTCAATTTTCAATGATTCCATGAACTCTTCTGCATCATTAGCGTCATTTTGGAACTCTAAAATTTCGCGGAACCAAGTCAACTTCTCTTCGAAAGATGCATGTTCCGTTGACTTGCCTTCTTTATAAGCCCAATGTGCAGCAATTCCATACTCTGCAATTTGATGCATATCAAAAGTACGAATCTGAACTTCCAAGGGATCGCCTTTTGGCCCAATAACAGTTGTATGAAGAGACTGATACATATTTTGCTTTGGCATTGCAATATAATCTTTAAAGCGGCCAGGCATTGGTTTCCAACAGGTGTGGATAATACCAAGTACCGCATAGCAATCTTTAATGCTGTCTACAATAATACGCACTGCAAGCAAATCATAGATTTCATTAAACTGCTTATTTTGAAGGGCCATTTTGCGATAGATTGAATAGATATGCTTTGGTCTACCTGAAATCTCAACTTTAATCGACACATCATCAACGTTCTCGCGTACTTCATCAATAACTTCTTCTAAGTACTGTTCGCGCTCTGCTCGCTTTTTCTTCATCAAGTTTACAATTCGATAATACTGCTGCGGATTTAAATAGCGCAGAGCTGTGTCTTCAAGCTCCCACTTAATCTTTGAAATCCCCAAGCGATGAGCAAGCGGTGCAAAAATCTCCAGCGTTTCGTTTGAAATGCGGCGCTGTTTCTCTTGTGGTAAATGCTTTAATGTACGCATATTATGCAAACGGTCGGCTAACTTAATTAAAATAACGCGAATATCTTGTGCCATTGCAACAAACATTTTGCGATGGTTTTCTGCCTGCTGCTCTTCTTTTGATTTATATTTAATTTTCCCAAGTTTTGTAACACCGTCTACTAACATTGAAACTTCTGAGTTGAAAGCTTTCTCTAAATCTTTTAGCGTTATCTCTGTATCTTCAACGACATCGTGTAAGAATCCAGCTGCAATTGTGGCTGGATCCATGTCAAGATCAACTAAAATCCCTGCAACCTGTATAGGATGAATGATATACGGTTCTCCTGATTTACGATATTGCTCTTTATGTGCTTCTTTTGCAAAATCATATGCTGCTTGAACAAACGCAACATCCTCTTCATCCAAATACCGTCTCGAATTATCAATGACCTGTTCTGCTGTTAGGACTTGCTCATTTGCCATGAAATCACCTTTATCAACTAGCATTTTTATTAATTCATATTGTAACTATTATCATGAAAATTAATAGAGATGTAAAGCCTTTGGTAATAATTTATCAAATAAAGTCACATTTCAATCTTTTGCTTTCTTCGTATTAAACAAAAAAGAGTTTGGGACATAACAAAATGATTGCTTCTAAGAGACGAACAATAGCTGTTCCAATCTCTTTGGTTTGTCTGAACACGTTCGTTCCATTGCGCTACGGCCACTCGCTTTCCGCGGGGAGGAACCTGAGCTTCCTCGCTGCGCTGCGGGATCTCAGGTTTCCCTCTCTTTCCCGCAGGAGTCGAGTGTCCAACGCTCCATTCCACCCTGTTTCCAACATTGTTTTCACAATCAACAAAAAACCTGAACGATTAAAAGTGAGAAACTCTCAATCGTTCAGGTACAGTAGAGGCAGAACTACTTATGTCTCAGTCTCTTCTCTGTTTGATTATAAATCCGTTCATTAGTACGTCATTAATGTAAATACGTCGTATCCTTCTAGCTTTTCGCGTCCATCTAAGTATGATAACTCAATAAGGAACGCAATGCCAGCAACTACTCCGCCTAGTTCTTCAACTAGTTTAATTGTTGCTTCAATTGTTCCACCTGTTGCTAATAAGTCGTCTGTAATTAATACGCGTTGCCCTGGCTTAATTGCATCTTTATGGATTGTTAATACGTCTTTTCCATATTCTAAGCCATAATCAACTTTAATTACCTCACGAGGTAATTTACCTTCTTTACGAACTGGTGCAAAGCCTACACCTAGCGCATACGCAACTGGACAACCAACGATAAACCCACGTGCTTCAGGCCCAACGATGATATCAATTTCTTTATCTTTTGCATACTTCATGATTTCATCTGTCGCTGCACGATACGCTTCACCATTATCCATTAATGTTGAGATATCTTTAAACTTAATACCTGGTTTTGGCCAGTCAGGTACAATTGTAATATAATCTTTAAAATTCATTCTAATGTTGCCTCCTCATTCATCCGCACTTGCAAGAAGCTTCTCAAACTCACTTTTTAACTGTGCATATGAACTATAAATAAAGTTTTTTTCCATTTCAATTTGTTGCTGTTTCTTGCGATAAGTCACAGACTCTATTAAATCACGTTTAGGACTATTTTTCACTAGCGAAATTAGACCATTGTTTATTGTAACAAATTCTAGTTCGAAAAACACCTGGCAGATAAAATCAATTGTATCTTTTGTCCAGCCTTTATGAATGGCAATCTCTTCTTTATAGTGTTTTAAATCAAACGGGCTTCTTTTAGCCAGCAGTCCATAAAACCACTTAAAATGTTCACGAGTCGGAATCGTATCAAAATAACTATCATTTTCCGTTACGAACATCGCATAAATTCGAGCCGGCTTTCCTTCAGCAAATAAGAGATTTAACCTCTCTTTTGAATCTGGTAAATCTAAAAGAATCATTTGTTTATCAGCTGAATTATATAGACTAGCTTGTTCATCTGTCGAAATCTCAACGACTTGATCCATCGGCAAAATCGCTGCATGCTTTTGAACGGTTTGTTGATTAAACGTCACGATATCCATTTCTTTCGTGAAAATTTCTTGAAAGAATCTCTTCATATCAAATGAATTACGATAATCAAAAAGCTGCCATTCACTCACTGCTACATCTTCAATCATGAGCTGTGGCTTGCGTATATTATTCCATTCGTTAATTGAAAGCTCACCGACTAACGATACTTTGGCTAACGGAGAGACTTCATCTAATACATGTCCTAAACCAAACCCTACGACGTCAATTGATAGCCCATTATCTTCTACAACAAGCTTTAAATGGTTTTTATCACTGCCGATTTTACGCATTGATGTTGGCGTAACACGCTCAACAAGCACCTTCGGCTTGGGGTTATGCATGCCAAAAGGAGCGAGTGTTTGGAGCTCTTCAATACCAGCGATTGTAATATCCTCAACTTTGCATATCGTATCAATCGAGGTAATCGGAATGAAGTCTTGTTCAGTTAGCACTTCTCGCGCTTGTTCATTTAAACGCTGGCGCAGTAGCTCAACATTCTTCGCTTCAAGCGTCATCCCTGCAGCCATCGGGTGGCCCCCGAAATGCGGTAAAATATCACGACTCTTTGATAAGTTTGCAAATAAATCAAATCCAGCAATGCTTCTTGCCGATCCTTTTGCTAAGCCGGTTTCATGATCCAGACTTAACACAATAGTTGGACGATAGAACTTTTCAACCAACCGAGAAGCTACGATTCCAACAACTCCTGCGTTCCACCCTTCACCTTCAATAATTAAGACTGCATTTTCACTAGGCGGATATAGGCTTTCTACAGTATCGATTGCTTCTTGCGTAATTTCATTTACAATCTGTTGGCGCTCTTTATTTAAAGCATCAATTTCTTTTGCTAACTCGATTGCTTCTTCATAATGAGCAGACATAAGTAAATCGACTGCCGGGTTCGCATCTTGAAGACGACCTACAGCATTAATTCTTGGAGCAAGGGCAAAACCAATTGTGTCTTCCGTAATGTCTTCTTTCTTCACACTGCACACTTTTAATAGCGCTTCAACTCCAGGTCGAGTTGAACTTTTTAAATAGCGTAAGCCCTTTTTCGCTATTAGTCGATTTTCTCCTACTAGCGGCACCAAATCAGCAATTGTACCAATGACAGCTAGCTCCAATAAATGTTCAGGAGCTTCACCGAGCAAAGCGTGAGCTAATTTAAACGCTACTCCAACTCCAGCTAGCTCTTTGAATGGATAGCCTCCACCTGGAAGTTTAGGATGGATAATCGCATAGGCTTCCGGAATTTCTGGACCTGGTTCATGGTGGTCTGTAATGATTAAATCAAACCCTATCTCAGCTGCTAGCTTTGCCTCTTTAACAGCGGAAATTCCAGTATCTACTGTAATAACTAATCCATATCCTTCATCACCAATCTGTCTAAATGCCTGTTCGTTTGGGCCGTAGCCTTCTGTAAAACGATTGGGTATATAAAAATCAACTTGCGCTCCGAGTTGACCTAAAACAGAAAGCATAACGGACGTACTGCTTACACCGTCAGCATCATAATCCCCATATATCATAATACGTTCATTGTTTTCAATCGCTTGACGAATGCGCGCAACCGTTTCTTCCATACCTTCTAAAAGAAATGGGTCATGAAAAGATTCATCCTCAATATGTAAAAACTGTGAGGCTTCTTCTACTGTTTGAATTCCTCGATTAATAAGCAGTGAAGCAACAAGAGGTGTAATATTGAGTTTCTTTGCAAATTCATCAACAAGTGGATCATCTATATGTTTTACATTCCAACGCTTCTTTGACTGTAGCATATCTCATCTCACCCCTTAACCCACATAATTATACTAAAGGCAACCCAAACGGGCAATGAGTGAGCTTAATCTTAACTTTCTGAATATGGGTTAATATGAACAAATACACCTTGAATATTCGGTTCTTCCAGTAACTTCTCTTTTACTACTTTTCCAATTTGATGGCCCTTTTTCACCGTGATAAACGGATCGACTGAAATACGCAAATCAACAATAACATAGTAACCATGCTCTCTTGCATGAAGCGTGTCAATTCGTTCAACACCTTCAACGCCTAACACGATCTCTTTTAAATGTGCGATATCTTCCTCATGAAGAACATGATCCAACGTATTGTGAAAAGCCTCTGCTCCTAGTGTCCAAGCGGTTTTTAACACAAGTACAGAAACAATTAATCCTGCGAGAGGATCCGCATACACTAACCACTCTATCCCAATTTCATCGCCAATAAGAGAAGCTCCAATACCTACAAGCGCTGCAAAAGAAGAGAACACGTCCACTCGATGATCATGAGCATTAATCATAACAGCGTCACTTTTTATTTTCTTTCCAATACGGTATGTGTAGCGGTACAATCCTTCTTTAATAATGATAGCCGCAACTAGAGCATAGACAGCAAAAATTTTAGGAGGCTCTATCCGATTAAAAAATGCTTGGAAAGAAGAAGTTAAAATTTCAATTCCTACAATGGCTAAAAGAACGGCTACGATAATAGCAGCGATTGATTCAGCTTTTCCATGTCCATAAGGATGATCTTCATCAGGTGGCTGCTTTGCAATTTTCACACCAATAAAAACCACAAGTGAGCCTGCAACATCTGAAACAGAATTGGCGGCGTCCGCTATGAGTGCTCGACTGTTTGCCATGACGCCTACAATCGATTTCATGATAGCCAAGACAATATTACCAACCATCCCTACCATCGCAGCAGTTTGTGCTTCTTTAAACCGCTGTTCATTGTCCATTTTTTCACACCCTTTCTAGAAAGGCATTATTCATTAGCGTACCCAAAATTCTCTTGTACTACTAAGCTTATGATGTGAATTGAAAGGGCAGACACAGAAAAAGTGCACGGAATAATCCGTGCACTTTTTCATTCATTTATTCTGTTTCGTTTTCAACGACTCTCTTACGTTCTAGCTGCTTGCCTTTCCATACAAGCCACAGCTGAGAGGCAATGAAAATCGATGAGTACGTACCTGCAATTAATCCTACTAGTAGAGCGATAGAGAAGTTTAGAATTGAGTCACTTCCAAAAATCAACAGTGCTGCTACAGCAATAATTACCGTAATAATCGTATTCAACGATCGAGTTAGGGTCTCACGCAAACTTAAGTTCACGATAAACTTTAAGTCCTCAAACGTTTTTGATTTGAACTTCTTCATATTCTCTCGAATGCGGTCAAACGTTACAATCGTATCGTTGATTGAATAACCAACGATTGTTAAGATTGCCGCAATGAATGTCAAATCAACCTCAAGACGAGTTAAACTGAAGAAAGCAATGATGAAAAAGGCATCATGTAGTAAGGCTACAATGGCAGCTAATCCCATATACAGCTCAAATCGGAACCCTACATAAATAATAATTCCAATAGAAGCAATTAATACCGCAATCATTGCATTGCGTGCTAGCTCTTTTCCGACAGTCGGAGACACTGTACTTACGTTAGGTTCTGAGCCATACTTTCCACTGAAGTAATCCTTTAAATCAGCAATTTCCTTTTGTGAAAGTACACCTACAAAGCTGGCAACTCCCGTCTTTTTATCATCACCCGTGATAATCACATCGTCTGACTCTAATCCAATTGAAGACATGTCCTTTTCTACCTGTTCTTGAGTTAAAGCTTTATCACTTGCTACTTCAACTCGCGTTCCGCTTGCAAAATCAATTCCTAGGTTAAGCTTGAAGATAAGCAAGGCAATAACTCCAGCTACAACAAGGATGCTTGATAAAGCAAAGAAGCGTTTTCTGTATTTAACAAAATCAAATCTGTCCCAAGCTGTTGGTAAAACTGTTTGACCATCGTCTTTGCTTAAATCATGAATTTCAGATTTTTTCACACCGAATAAGTGAGGTTTTTTATTTAACCAACGGCTGTTAACTAGCAGAGCTAGCAACAATCTCGTTCCATATACAGCTGTCACAAAGCTCAGTACAATCCCAATCATTAACGTTGTCGCAAATCCTTGAACAGAACTTGTTCCATAGATAAACAGCACAACAGCTGCTAACATTGTTGTTAAGTTTGCATCGAAAATCGTTGCAATGGAACGGCGATTTCCTGCTTTAAAAGCAGACATTACAGATCGGCCTGTCCTTAATTCATCTTTAATTCGCTCGTATGTAATGATATTAGCATCCACTGCCATCCCGACTCCAAGAATTAAAGCTGCTATCCCTGGAAGAGTAAGAACAACATGCATAAGATCGAATACTAAAAGGTTTAAATATACGTAAAAGCTTAGCGTAATTACCGCGATAAGCCCTGGTAGACGGTAGAATGCAATCATGAAAAGGAAGATGATAGCAATTCCAATTGCTCCGGCAAATACGGTCATATCGAGAGCTTTCTCACCAAATTGAGCCCCGACAGATGTTGAATAAATTTCATCCAATTTAACAGGCAAAGAGCCTGCATTTAATAGATCTGATAATTCTGTAGCACTTTTAACTGTAAAGTTACCACCCGTAATCGATACTTCTTTTTGAGAGAAAACTTGATTTACAGTTGCTGCAGATAAAAACTTAGGATTTTGCTTAGCTGCTTCTGCCTTATAGGAATCTTTTCCTTCCTCAAAATCTAACCAGATGACCAATAAATTATTGGGTGCCATATCTAGCACTTTCTTTGTTACTTCTTTAAACTTATCCGCATCTTTTAGCTTTAACGAAACGCTCGGCTGATTGTTTTCATCAAACGATTGCTTTGCACCATTTTGAGCAAGGTCAGAACCATCCATTAAGATATTGTCATTTACATCACGGAAGGTTAAATTTGCTTCAGTTGATAATAGCTCACGCGCTTGTGACTGATCCGTAACACCAGCCAACTGTACGCGAATGCGATCATCTCCTTCAATTTGAATACTAGGCTCGCTTACACCGAGCACATTCACACGCTGATTTAGCGCTTCAACGGTGCTTTTAAGTGCACTGTTATCGATGACATCACCTTTCTTAGCAGGTTTTACATCATATAAAATTTCAAACCCACCTTGAAGATCAAGGCCAAGCTTAATATCTTTTGCAATACCTATAACCGTTGTTCCGATTGTACCAAATATTAAAAGTACTAAGAGGAAAAAGGTAACGATACGTCCTCTTTTAACCATAAATAAGAAATCCTCCTTCTTATGTAAAACACATGAGCTGATCGCTGTAAAATACCAACTTAATTATCTTCGATAACTAGGGGTCTGTCAAATGACGAACCATAAAATTTGCATTACTTTAATAATTCTTTCCAATCTTCATTGTCACTAACAGTTTCGAACATATTTGATTTATAAGATTCAATTGTTACATAGCTCATTACATCAGTAATCTTAACAGTCAACACGTCACTAACAACCTGATGCAACGAAAATTCTTGACGCTTTTTCCACTTCTTTTGGTTCAAATACCCCCACAATTCTGCTTCCGTTACGTCTTCGTAACCAATTAAATGAAATTCTTCTAGCTTACTCTCAATTACTGGTTGAATGATTGTCTTTTGCTCATCTGATATTATCGAATTCATGTTCACGACTCCTTTTCTCACACGCATGCAAAATATATAAGCCAGCAAGCTCTCTGTTATTTCTTTGATTCCTTGTCATGCTTGGACACATTCCCTGCATATATTGGATTACATCAATTATAATTTGTCCAAGAAGGCAGTGAGGATCTATGTCTAAATTTTTGCAAGGTACTATTATTTTAATTATAGCTGGATTGATTACAAGAGTTCTCGGATTCATTAACCGCGTTGTTATTGCAAGAATGATTGGGAACGAAGGTGTTGGCCTATACATGATGGCTGTTCCTACTCTTGTACTCGTTATTACGTTAACGCAGTTAGGTTTGCCTGTAGCCATTTCAAAGCTAGTTGCAGAAGCACAGGCACTCGGTGACAAACGAAAAATTAAAAAGATTCTGGTTGTTTCTTTAAGCATCACGTGTACATTGAGTTTTATATTTACGCTCAGTTTAATAGTATTCGCTCCTATTATCGCAAAAACCTTTTTTACAGATGAGCGTACCTTATATCCACTATTAGCGGTTATTCCTGTTATTCCAATTATCGCTATTTCATCGGTTATTCGCGGCTATTTCCAAGGTCTTCAGCAAATGAAACCCGCTGCTTATTCGCAGGTCATTGAACAAGTCGTTCGTATCACTTTAATCGCTGTATGTACAAAGGCATTCTTACCTTATGGAATTGAATATGCCGCTGCTGGCGCTATGCTCTCTTCTGTATTTGGAGAATTGGCATCTCTATTTTATATGTTCTATATGTTTAAACGAAAAAAGAAGTTAACCGTTCGTCGTAACTTTTTTCAATCACTTCGTGCTGGCAAAGATACCTTTTATGACTTGATGAGAATCGCTGTTCCCACTACAGGGAGTCGTATGATTGGTTCAGTTTCTTGGTTTTTAGAACCAATTGTTGTAGCCAAGAGCCTAGCGATTGCTGGAGTAGCAACCACCGTCGCTACTCAGCAGTACGGAGAATTAACGGGCTTTGCACTTCCATTATTAATGCTACCGTCCTTTATTACCGTTTCTCTTTCAACTGCACTAGTACCTGCTATCAGTGAATCCTATGCAAAGAACCATATGAAACAAATTCAGTATAGACTTCACCAAGCGCTGCGCCTATCGTTTATAACAGGGGGACTTGCCGTTGTCGTATTATACGTATTCGCTAACCCCATAATGGAATTGATGTACGGATCAGATAAAGCAGCTATCTTTGTTAAAGTCATGGCACCCTTTTTTATCTTCTCTTACTTTCAAGGACCCCTTCAGGCCGTCCTTCAAGCTTTAGACCTAGCTAAAGCCGCCATGATTAACAGTTTCATTGGCGCAGCTGTGAAAACCGCATTGATTTTTTTATTAGCTTCTCAGCCTACTCTCGGCATTATGGGCGCCGGACTTTCTATTGTAGTTGGCACTATGCTCGTCACTCTTCTTCATTTATCAACCGTTACGAAACAAATTATGTATAAGCTACAAATCATGGATTATGTAAAAAGCTGTATCGTCATGTTAGCTGCTGGATCGGTGGGACAGTATGCGTTTACACATTTTTTTGCCAACCTTCCACTTGTACTACAAACATTAGTCTCTATAATGCTAACAAGCCTGTTATACGTTATTCTTTTATTACTATTCAAGCTTATTACGAAAGAAGAGCTCAACCGCTTTTCAATTCTACGACTGTTTAAAAAGAAATAAAGAAGATGAGCAACCATACTCATCTTCTTTATTTTGGTTCGTCCACTTTATCTACAAAAAAGGTGCCATTATTGTAGGTACAATATGAAATATTCTTTATTTCTTGATAACCTAGCTTTTTTAATTCTTGGCGAAGCCATAGCGTTGTACGGTGATCGAGTGCTAAATGTTCTTCTTGGACTACGCCATCAATAATGTAAGGCAGATTTAAGCTTTCTTTTCCAAAAGGAGCGGTATTATTCTTTTTTTCAAAAACAGAAAGCTTGCCAGAAGGTTCTAAAATAGCAAATTCAACGTCAGCAATATCCTTCACATTTTTATCACGAAGCTGTATGAGTAAATCGTTAAAGTTATAGTGCTGCTTTTTCATTTCCTTTTCACGAATTTCGCCATTTTGAATAATAACCGTCGGCTGACCGTCTAAGAAGTTGCGCATGCGATTACTTTTGAGTGACCAAAGAGCCAACCCAATTTGAATCACAAGTAAGGTGATCATCGGAACTAAGCTATGATGCAATGGATCATTTGTATTTTCAATTGCCACTACCGCTAGCTCTGCTAGCATAATAAACACGACAAGGTCTAAAATACTGAGCTCGCCAATTTCACGCTTACCCATTAGTCTAAAGATGACTAATACGATAAAATATAACAAAATAGTACGAAAAACCATTGTTACGATCTCCATATAAAAACCTCCGCACTTTGACATTCCTGACTAGTTTTCGTTTAAACACAAAAAATAGACGGATTTTTTTGCGTCTATTTCTTCCATTTTGTGAATATGCTCGTACTAAGATTGCAGTTTGACATATAAGGGGGTTTTTAGTAATGGAAGCAAAAAGAATGAGCAGTGCTATCTTTTTTGGAGTAATGATCATCTTTATCATCGGTTTTGTCATCAGCCTTTTGTTAGCACTTTTGTTAAAGTTTTCGTCTGTTACTGAACAAGCTTTGCAACTATGGATTGCTATTTTATCCTTTTTGGCAGTCTTTATTGGTGGATTTATGTCAGGTGGAAAAAGCGGCTCAAAGGGTTGGATGATTGGTGGAGCAACTGGTCTTATCTACTCTGTTCTTATGCTTATGCTACAATTTCTTGGATACAACGAGCTCTTTTCAGCTCAGCAGCTTTTATTTCACGGTGGGTTTTTACTGGTAGCCATGCTCGGCGGTGTGATTGGGGTCAATTTATCAGGCTCTAGAACAGCATAAAAAGAGTTTGGGACATAACAAAATGATTGCTTCTAAAAGACGAACACTAGCTGTTCCCATCTCTTTGGTTTGTCTCAACCCGTTCGTTCCATTGCGCTACGGCCACTCGCTTTCCGCGGGGAGGAACCTGAGCTTCCTCGCTGCGCTGCGGGATCTC
>NZ_KQ758663.1:0-36756 GCF_001457055.1 Priestia veravalensis
TAAACCTGAACGATTGAGAGTTTCTCACTTTTAATCGTTCAGGTTTTTTGTTGATTGTGAAAACAATGTTGGAAACAGGGGGGAATGGAGCGTAGGACACTCGACTCCTGCGGGAAAGAGAGGGAAAACTGAGATCCCGCAGCGCAGCGAGGAAGCTCAGGTTCCTCCCCGCGGAAAGCGAGTGGCCGTAGCGCAATGGAACGAACGTGTTCAGACAAACCAAAAAGATTGGAACAGCTATTGTTCGTCTCTTAGAAGCAATCATTTTGTTATGTCCCAAACTCTTTTTAGTTTGTGGAGTGTAGCTTTATTAACTCGTATGTGACAACGGTTTTATTTTGCTCTAACTCAAGCTTTTTAATAATACCTGTCCCAACGCGTTCACCATTCTTCGTTTTATGAATACTAAGCGGAACCTCAAGAGGGTATAAGCGGTAGCCTTTTTTTTCAATTTGAAATACATTATCTACTACTCGCTTCTCATTTCCTTTTGTAACAATCATCGTATTTAATTCTAGTGGCATTCCCATCCTTCTTACCTCCCTTTCTTTTCCTCTATTGTACAATGCTTTTTCTATGCTGGCATATCTTTTATTTTGTTTTCATCCATTCAGTTAAATTTTTCACTGTCTCTCGGTTTTGCTTCGGAGGAAACGCATGAGGAAATCCATCAAAGTACCAGCTTTCCACGGGCTTCCCATGTTCACTCAGCATTTTCTCTAATTGATATGCATGCTCAATTGACACGTTTGCATCTTCTTTTCCATGTATTAACAATGTCGGTATACTTAGCTTATATGCCTGAGTTAGCGGTGAACGCCATTCATACCTGTCTGGATATTTCGAAGGTGTCCCACCAATGACCCTTTTCATCATACGCCTTAAATCTGTTCGCTCTTCATAGGTAAGAATCATATCCGTTACCCCTCCCCATAAAACAAGCGAACGTGCTGAACTTTTTTCAATGGCAGTAAACAAAGCCATTACGCCTCCTCGTGAAAAACCAAATACATGGATTCGGTCTTGATGAACTCGAGGGTAATTGACAAGTAAGTCATAAGCTGCAAAAGCATCGTAACGATCATCTCCCCCAAAATCTTCGTTTCCTTCTCCACCTTGATTCCCTCGATAAAATGGAGCCATTACAATGAATCCTTGAGATGCGAATTGAATTAGCCTCCCTGGTCTCACAGTACCTACATTTTTTATGCCACCTCTTAAATATAAAAATCCATCATATGTACCTTCTTCTTTTGGTTCCGCTAACATCCCCTTAATTTTTAAACCTTGACACATATACGTCACAATTGACAACGAAATGCGTGGATTGGGAGATGGAAAAGGATATTGACTAATAATAGTTCCGTCCTTCATAAAAAACCCTCCTTATCATTCAATCGTTTTTAACCAGACGTTCACACTATTTTATCCATTATCATATATTATTGTAGAAAAAGTCACGCTATCAATCCTACTCCACATATTGGCCTATTACTATGTTTCATCATAATTGATTTACAATCTTATTTTAACGTTAGGAGGAAATACCATGCGAAAAATAAAATGGCTGCTGTCCATCATCACTATTTGTATTTTAACCTTCACTTTAATGAGCTGTGGTAAACAAAGCTCAATTGAAACTGTTCGCGTAGGAGAAGTAACAAGATCCATCTTTTATGCTCCCCAATATGTAGCTATATCAAAAGGTTTTTTTGAGAAAGAAGGACTAAACGTAGAATTAAAAACTACTTGGGGCGGAGACAAAACGATGACTTCCCTTTTATCCGATGGCATAGATGTTGCATTAGTTGGTTCAGAAACTTCAATCTATGTCGCTGCACAAGGTTCTGATGATCCCATTATTAACTTTGCGCAACTAACGCAAACGGATGGCACATTTCTAGTAGCACGTGAAAAAGTTGATAACTTCTCATGGGACCAGTTAAAAGGAAAAACATTCTTAGGACAGCGTAAGGGTGGCATGCCACAAATGGTTGGAGAGTACGTCTTAAAAGAACATAATATTGACCCTAAAAACGATCTAACACTTATTCAAAATATTGATTTTGCTAACGTTTCAAGTGCTTTTGCATCTGGAACTGGCGACTATGTCCAACTATTTGAGCCAACGGCCAGTATTTTTGAAAAAGAAGGAAAAGGTTACATTGTTGCTTCTTTTGGTGAAGAGTCAGGAAAGGTTCCATATACAACATTCATGTCAAAAAACAGCTTTTTAAAAGAAAATCCTGAAACTGCTGAGAAATTTACAAGAGCTATCTATAATGCACAGCAGTGGGTTGATACGCACAGTGCAAAAGAAGTTGCTGAAGCAATCGCTCCTTATTTTGACGACACATCAATCGATACAATTGAAACCGTTGTTGAGAGATATAAAACCCAAGATTCATTTGCTACTAACCCAGTGTTAGATAAAGAAGAGTGGGAAAACCTTCAACGCATTATGGATGAAGCTGGTGAACTACCTAAGCGTATTGATCACAAAACATTAGTCAACACAAAAATTGCAACTGACGTCATGGAGCAGTAACCATGTCAGGCTTACAAATCACAAACGTCCACCACGTATATGTCACAATGAAATCAGCCACCACAGCTTTAGAAAATATCAACCTTTCAATTAAAGAAGGAGAATTTATTTCTTTTCTAGGACCTAGCGGATGTGGAAAGACGACGCTTCTTTCGATTTTGGCTGGGTTAATTAAACCAACTTCAGGTGAAGTAAACATTAAGAATAAACTTGTTCAAGAGCCTACAGCAGAAGTTGGTTATATGCTTCAACAAGACTACTTATTTCCCTGGAAGACGATAAAAGACAACATCCTTCTTGGACTAACAATCCAGCGTAACCTTACAAAGGAACATGAGCAGCGAGCATTAATGCTCTTAGAAGGAATGGGATTGAAAAGCGTTTCAGATTTTTTTCCACATCAATTATCTGGAGGTATGCGTCAACGTGTGGCGCTCGTTAGAACACTCGCTACGAATCCTAGTATTTTACTTTTAGATGAACCCTTTTCAGCTCTAGACTTTCAAACGAAATTAAAGTTAGAAGAGCTTGTATCAAAAACCTTAATGACTTATGAAAAAACGGCGGTACTCGTTACGCATGATATTGGAGAAGCAATTGCCATGAGCAATCGAATCGTTTTATTTTCAGCCAACCCAGGAAGAATTGCTCGAATTTTCACCGTACCACCTATCCTTCAGACTCTGTCTCCTTTTGAAGCTAGACAACACTCTGTATACAACGACCTGTTCATGGAGATTTGGAAGGAGTTGGATCACCTTGAATCAGCCTCACAATCCTGATGTTTTACATCAGCAATACAAATCCGCAGTAAATAGCGAAAAGCGAATCATTCGTTTAGTTCAATTATTTATCTTCTTATCTTTTTTTGGGATATGGCAACTGGCATCTTCGCTCAAGTGGATTGACCCTCTTATTTTCAGCTCTCCACTCCGAGTGTGGAATTTGTTTATTGAAAAAACAGGGGATGGTTCATTATTAGAACACATTGGCTTTACGTTGTTTGAAACAGTACTTGGATTTATTATTGGAACGCTGTGTGGTATCATTTTAGCAACTTTGCTATGGTATTCAAATCGTTTAGCAAAGGTTTTGGATCCCTATTTAGTTATCTTAAATGCTATGCCAAAGGTAGCTCTAGGCCCGATTTTGATTGTAGCCATTGGACCTGGTTTCTTTTCCATTTTAACAATGGGCGCAATCATTTCTGTCATCATCACTGCTATTGTTGTCTATACAGCTTTTAAAGAAGTCGATCCAAACTATGTGAAATTACTGCAAAGCTTTGGTGCTACTAAGCATGATTGTTTTAAACAAGCAATTTTGCCTTCTACAATGCCAGCGATTATTTCAACCTTTAAGGTGAATGTTGGCTTATCATGGGTTGGCGTAATTGTGGGAGAATTTTTGGTTTCGTCTAAAGGGCTTGGATATATGATTATCTATGGCTTCCAAGTATTTAACTTTACCCTTGTTATTTTAAGCTTGTTGCTCATTGCTGTATTTGCAACTGGGATGTACCAAGCAATTTCCTATCTAGAAAAACGACTAACGCGTCATTAATATTAATACTAAAAAGCCCTGCTATGATAACAGGGCTTCTTTGCTTCTTACAAAAATGTGCGCTTTACATGCTTCATCACGTACTGTAAAATATTATCTTTCATAATAAAACTGTATTTCGCATTTTTTTGAATTCCTTGTTCTGGAATTTCTCGAATAACAACCGGTCCTTTTGTTTCCATATAGTCATCTTTTGGGACTAACTTTGAGACATTCGCAAAATAAATGTTTTTTATAATTGTTTTTCCTTTACTAACTACTTTATATTGACCAATATACGAGAGATTTTCTACTTCTCCACCTGTTTCTTCAAATACTTCTCGAACTGCCGCTTCCTCCGGTGTTTCCTCTAGCTCCACTTTACCTCCCGGAAACTCCAACCCCCGCTTAGAATGATTAGTTAGCAACCATTGTCCTTCGTATCGACAAACAACCCAAACGTGACGAGGAGTTTTTGAAAACGGACTGCGCTCAAACGATAAAAAAACCTGATTGTGGTATGCGTCCTTAAATGTGTACATCGTCTACTCAAACTCCATTTGATTTTTTCCTTATTTTATCACACATTTAAGTACTATCTCTTAGCTTTTCGAATAGAAATAACGGATTTTCTACCAATATTCTCGATAAAAGCCCTTAATAATCATTAATAGTAGCACTACTTTTACATTTTTATTATTTTTATGAAGGTAGAATTCCTATTGTGCGAATATGAGCCTTTGCATTCTCATCTCCTAGCTCATACAACATTTGATATAGCTGAGTATTCATATCATCATAAGCATCATTTGGACGATCATGATGATATTCTAGATAAGGAATATGCGCTCGAAGGAAACCTTGCCAATCATCTGAATAACGTTGATCTAAACGCTCTCGCAGTTGCTCTACTTCCAAATCGGTCGCACTTATTTTAAAATTCCATTCCGATGCCGTACTCACTTGAGAAATCTCACCCGAACCAAGGGATACATAATACGTTTTTTTCATTGAAAGATATTCAGCTCCTTTATACTGACTTACCTTTCTTATTTGTATAATGGTTTCCTTTTATACTGATCATTTAATTTGATTTTTTAATTTCTCAATTGCCTGCTTAATAACGGCGGGCACAGGAAGACCTACTCGACCAGCGTTCTCCGTAATAGAAATCATCTCATTTAAAATATAGAATAATATCGTTATATCTCTGATAAAATGATTGTCCGGCCAAAATACTTGGTCCATGAAGTTAGCCATTATAACAAGAGCAAAAATAAAAACCTTTTTGGCAATGCCCCGAAAGCCTACCTCACTAGATAAACTCTTATCAATAAACGCTGCAACTGTTCCAGTGACATAATCAACTGCTACCAGTGCTACTAAAGCCATCAATAAATAATTCCATTCCCCTACTAAGAAAAAGATAAATGAACCTAAACTAGATAAAGATAACAAGGATAGTTTGTACATATTCATTTTTCATCCTCTCAACTATTTACATAGTGGTACATACTATCATATGCAAAATAGTGAGAAGTGTTCTTCATACATGCTATCGTTTGTACACTTTTATGGAATAAAAAAACTTGCGAGAAGCTCGCAAGTTTTTATTTTCCTAAGAAAGAGTTTAACATCCACATATGCTTTTCCAGATTTTGATGAATAGCAAGAAGCATGTCACCTGTTGTCTCATCATCCACTTCGCCAGCTACATCCATACCTTGTTTTAACTCTGTTGTTAGCGTTGTGAAGTCTTTTACTAATTCAGATACCATGTCTTTTGCTGTTTCATTTCCATGTGCTTCTTCAATTGAACTCATTTCTAAAATTTCTTTCATTGTAGCAACTGGGCTACCACCTAGAGCTAATAAACGTTCTGCTAAGTCATCAATTACTGTTGCCGTTTCTGTATAAAGCTCTTCGAATTTTTCATGCAACGTAAAGAACTGTTCGCCTTTTACATACCAATGATAATTATGTAACTTGATATACATCACGCTAAAATTTGCTACTTGCTTATTTACGATTGTTGTTAACTCTTTAGACATAATACCCACTCCTTAATGATTTCTACTTCAATTATCTCTAGTATAGTAGTACCCCTTTTTCCTTGATTAAAACATTTTTTTAGAAGTTTTTCGTACTCTTCCGCTATTGACGATGAACCTTTTTTTATTATCATTTTCACAAAAAAACGAAATGATTACGATTTAAAAAGGTGGATACATTTGATTTACGATTGGATACGTGTCTTCTTAGCAACTGGCTTTGTTCAAACATTACCTGAAAAGCAGTGGCTGACACCCTTGATTCATGAGCATAAGTTACATTGCAGTGAGTATGGCTGTCCTATTGTTTCTCACTCACTACAATGGGGACCTAATCTATATGTTACAGGGGCCTTAGCTGAACTAGAAGTGGGACCGATCCCTAGAAATATTTCTGGTGCTAGACAAGCTGCGCAGCTCATTGTGAATAGTTTATAAAAATGGTCTAACACTAAACTTTTTAAAATACGTAGGTCGGCATTATGCTTAAACTAAAAAAACTCTAGCTTTCAAAGCTAGAGTTTTTTTAGTTTAACCGAATACCTTTGCTAAATCTTCTTTATCTTGATTCAACCAGAATTGCATTAAGCGCTTTGCTCCTTCTAAATCATGAAGCTTTGCTTGACCGCACTGCTTTTCGTTTGCAGCTGGAATTTCTGTGATTGTAATTGCATCTTTTAGTGTGTCTTCTAAAAGATCAATAATTTCTTCTACTTTTGGTTCTCCGCTGACAACAAGATAATATCCTGTCTGACAGCCCATAGGAGAAATATCAATAATATCAAAATGATCATATTTCTCTACGTGAGTACGGATGTTAAAAGCTAATAAATGCTCTAATGTATGAATAACATCAGGCTTCATCGCTTGCTTGTTGGGCTGGCAAAAACGAATATCAAATTTATTAACAACGCCGTCACTACCTACCTTGTGTACACCACAATGTCTTACATAAGGGGCTTTTACAGCGTTATGATCTAATTCAAAACTTTCTACTGATGGCATGCTATCACTCCTTTTTTATTCTTACTTTTTATCATACACTTAATTCCGATTTTTTTCATCAATTTAATATACTATATACCTGGTATTTGCATCCTGTGCTTTTTTTTCGATATATTTATAGAAAAGAATCTGTTTAGAAAGATGTGATATCAGTGCTTGCTAAAATCATGCTGAGTATTATAAAAGTATATCAAAAAGTTATTTCGCCACTCACACCCCCTACGTGTCGATTCTATCCAACATGTTCTCATTATGGGGTTGAAGCGATTAAGCGATTTGGAGCTTTTAAAGGCGGGTGGTTAACGATAAAGCGAATTTCCAAGTGTCATCCTTTTTACCCAGGAGGTATGGATCCCGTGCCCGAAAAAGAAACTGCAAAAAAAGATTAGCTATTTTGCTTTTCTTTAACATACTCGTATCCATCTACAATAACGTCTAACTTTCCTGTGCCTGGATCAATAACAAGACCATGTACAGGAATATGCTTTGCAAATAAAGGATGGTTACGAATTGTAGACGTCGTATGTTGCACCGTTTCTTCAACCGAATCGAATCCTTTTAACCAGCTTTTTAAATCAATTCCTGACTTTTCAATTGTATCGATTACTTCTTCTGAAATCCCTTGCTCTTTTACAGCTTCTAAAAATGAAATCGGCTCTAATTTTCCTGCACCACAATCATGGTGGCCAATTACATATACTTCATCTGCTTGAAGTGCATATACAGCTACTAAAATGCTTCTCATGACACTTCCAAAAGGATGAGATACAAGTGCCCCTGCATTTTTCACAATTTTCACATCACCGTTACGTAAGTTCATTGATTGAGGAAGTAATTCCACTAATCTTGTGTCCATACAAGATAAAATAACCATCTTTTTATCCGGCAGCTTGCTTGTCTCATATTTGCGATATTCATTATTTTCCACAAACTTCTCATTGTAAGTTAAAATCTCATTTAATAGACTCATGTTTCCTACTTCCTTTCCTATGTAAAAATTTTTTTAATCGTTCCCCTTGTATTATACTAAAAATTCTTATATGATGTAACAGCATAAATCGTAACTATTCTTGTTTAAAGAAAGGAAGAACAAAATGAAACAAGTACCTGTTACAGTATTAAGTGGTTACCTAGGTTCAGGTAAAACAACTTTATTGAATTATATTTTAAAAAATGGAGACGGGCTTAAAGTAGCCGTCATCGTCAATGATATGAGCGAAGTAAATATTGACGCCGACTTAGTCAAACAAGGTGGCTTTTCTCGTACTGAAGAAACATTAGTTGAAATGCAAAACGGATGCATTTGCTGTACGCTACGAGACGATTTAATGAAAGAAGTTGAACGTCTCGTTGATAAAGGAAATATCGATTACATCGTCATCGAATCTTCAGGAATTAGTGAACCCATTCCAGTTGCCCAAACGTTTACGTATATCGATGAAGAGCTCGGCATTGATTTAACAAAAAAATGTTCTCTGGATACGATGGTCACAGTAGTAGATGGAAATCGTTTTTGGGAGGATTTCTCATCCGGTGAAAGCTTGTTAGATCGTAAAGAAGGTAACGATGAACATGATACGCGTGAAGTTGTTGACTTACTCATTGACCAAATTGAGTTTGCAAATGTCATTCTGCTGAACAAAGTCGACTTACTGACAGAAGAAGACGCAAAAGAGCTGGAGTTAGTCTTAAAGAAGCTGAACCCTGAAGCTAAGATTATCCAAACAATTAAAAGTGTGATTGACCTAAAAGAAATTCTAAATACTGGTCTATTCGACTTTGAAAAAGCGAGTCAAGGAGCAGGTTGGATCAAGGAGCTAAATACAGATCACCACACTCCAGAAACAGAAGAATTCGGCATTTCTTCTTTTGTTTATAGACGAAAGCGTCCATTTCATCCAGAACGGTTAATGACATGGCTTGAAAATTGGCCAGTTGATATTGTCCGAACAAAAGGCTTTTTCTGGTTAGCTTCACGGAATGATATGGCAGGGCTGCTTTCACAAGCTGGAACATCGATTATGATCCAAGGTGCAGGCGAATGGGTAGCTGCATATTCAGAAGCTGAAAAGCAACAGACATTAAGAGAAGAGCCCGAGCTTCTCGAAAAATGGGACGATACATTTGGTGACCGCATGAACGAGCTAGTTTTTATTGGATTGGAAATGAATGAAGAAGAAGTCATTTCTACGCTTGATCACTGCTTGCTTACTGATGCAGAAATGCAGCAAGATTGGTCGGCTTTCTGTGATCCTCTACCTAAATTCACGGTCCAGTCATAAATTTATAGTTTCCAAATCGTAACTATTACGATATAATAACATAGGTCATTGTTCGTAACTAGTAATCGAAAGGAGAATTATATATATGAAAGTTAAAGCTACATTTATGGCATTAGCATTAGGTACAGCAGCATTTTTAGCTGGATGCGGTGCTGACAATTCAGATGAACAAGCAAGCAGTAAAGACGATAAATTAACGGTTTATACAACTATTTTTCCACTGCAAGATTTCACTAAGAAAATTGGTGGAGATGAAGTAAATGTTGAGAGTGTACTTCCTCCTGGAGTAGATGCTCACTCTTACGAACCAACAACAAAGGATATGGTAGAAATCGCTAAAGGTGATGCTTTCATTTATTCCGGCATTGGATTAGAAGGCTTTGCTGATAAAGCGCAAGATACCTTAAAAAATGAAGATGTGGCTATGGTAGAAGCAGCTAAAGGTATTGAGTTAGCTGAAAGTACGCATTCTGATGAAGATGAACATGCTCATGAAGATGAACACGCTCATGGTCACGGAGATACGGACCCACACATCTGGTTAGACCCGGTCTTATCAATTCAATTAGCTGAAAACATTAAGAATGAATTAATAGAACTAAAACCAGAAGCAAAAGAAGAGTTTGAAAAAAATTATGAAGACTTAAAGGCTCAGCTAGAGGAACTTGATCAAAAGCTAGAAACAACTATTTCTGAAGGAAAGCACAAAGAAATTTTAGTTTCCCACGCTGCATATGGATACTGGGAAAAACGTTATGGCTTAACTCAAATTAGTGTGGCCGGCTTATCTCCAACAAATGAGCCGTCACAAAAGCAGCTACAGTCTATTATTAAAGAAGCAAATGAGCATAACATTAAATATTTTATTTTCGATCAAAACTTAGAGCCTAAAGTATCTAAGCTTGTTCAAAAAGAAGTAGGTGCAGAAGCGCTTACCCTTCATAACCTGGAGTCTGCAACAAAAGATGATGTAGCAAATAAGGAAGATTACTTCTCAATTATGGATAAAAACATTGAAACACTTCAAAAAGCGTTAAACTAAATACAAACAAAAATAACTAGCCCATTAGCTAGTTATTTTTGTTTCATATTATATTTTTGCATGAAGCGCTCTGCACGTCCGCCTTTATCAGCAAACTTCTGTCTACCAGTATAAAATGGGTGTGTATCAGAACTTACCTCCACTTTAATTAATGGATATGTTTGACCATCTTCCCATTCCGTTGTCTCTGAAGAGTGCATTGTAGAACCTGATAGAAATTTAAATCCGCTATTTGTATCCATAAACACTACTTTTCGGTAGTCTGGATGAATATTTGGTTTCATCTTATAATCCTCTCCTTTAATAAGATATACATCTATTATATCGTAATGATTCTTATTTTCAAGTATTCTGTTTCAAAAATTTATTGATGAATAAATCGTGGTAAAAAGTGGACAATAAGGATTATCAATACTTGATTGGAAAGGTTGTATTTCAATGGAACATTTAGTAACTGCTCGTTCGATGTTTGGTATGACCATGGGAGTTCACATTATTTTTGCTACGTTAGGCGTAGGAATTCCTTTAATGATTTTATTAGCAGAACTTCTCTATCAGCGCACAAAAGATAAAGATTATGAGCTAATGGCAAAGCGTTGGACAAAAGGCGCAGCGATTTTACTAGGCGTTGCTATCCCAACAGGAACTATTGCTGGAGTACAGCTAGCCTTACTATGGCCAGGTTTCATGGAAGTTGTTGGGAAAGTTATGTCATTACCTTTTCAAATTGAAATCTATGCTTTTTTTATTGAAGCACTCTTTTTGTCTATCTACGTGTATGCAGCTGATCGAATTTCGCGAACAATGCGAATTGTAAGCCTTATACTTGTAGCTATTGGAGCTGTAGCTTCAGCTGTGTTGATTACAAACGTCCATGCGTTTGAAGGAACTCCGGCCGGCTTTCGAATTGTAAATGGCGAAATTACAGATGTCGATCCGTGGGGAGCTTTCTTTAACCCAAGTTTTATCACAACAGCTGGACACGTTGCTGTATCTGCTTATGCGACGGGTGCCTTCGTTATTGCATCCATCGCTGCATTTAAGATGCTTCGCTCTCGTAAAGAGCCTAGACTTTATCGTTTTCACCAAAAAGCACTAATGATGGGGCTAATCGTTGGAGGGATATTTTCATTTTTAACAGCTCTAAATGGGCATGAATCTGCGCAGCTTCTTTATGAATATCAGCCAGAAAAGCTTGCAGGTGCAGAAGGTTTATTTGAAACGACCGACTATGCACCGCTCACTATTGGGGGATTTACAGATCGTGAAACTCAAACCGTCAAATGGGGAATTGAAATTCCATGGGCACTAAGCTTTCTAGCAGATGATCGCTTTGATACGGTTGTTGCGGGACTCAATGATTTTCCAGAAGAATACTGGCCCCCCCTTTTCATCCATACTCTTTTTAACGGTATGGTAGGGATTGGAGCACTGCTTATTCTACTATCTATCCTAGGAATTGCTTGGTATAAATTTATGAAAAAGCGTGGTTTTCCAAAGTGGTTAATGTGGGCATTTGTTATTTCTGGTCCTTTGGCCATCCTATCAGTAGAATTCGGCTGGATTTTCGCATGTACAGGTCGACAACCTTGGGTAATTTACCGAATTATGAAGACCTCTGAATCCGTTACAACCTCTGCTAATTTAGAATTTTTATTTGCTCTATTTTTAATTGTATACGCTATACTCGTTGTTGCTGTTTCACTTGTTCTTATTTATTACTTCAAGCGTAATCCATTGGAGAAAGAGCTTGCAGATATGAACTAAAAGGATGTGGAATTAATATGGGTGATTCACTACTTGCCATCACGGTCATTTGGGGATTTATTTTTATTTATGCTGTTATGGGAACAATGGATTTTGGAGCAGGATTTTGGTCAATGGTTTACATTAATCGTGAAAAAACCAATGCTACAAACATCGCTAACCGCTATCTCTCTCCAACTTGGGAAGTAACGAATGTATTTATCGTTGCAATTGTAGTTGGTTTATTTAGCTTCTTTCCTGGAGCTACGTTTACGCTTGGAACTGTTCTATTAATTCCAGGAAGTATTATTCTATTGCTTTTAGCACTTAGAAGTGGTTTCCTTGTATTTTCAAATTATACTAAGGGAGCTCGCCATCAAAAGGCTCTCGTTTATATTTCTGGTCTATCAGGCGTGTTGATTCCAGCGTTTTTAATTGCTGTTTTACCAATTAGCCAAGGCGGTTACATCGATACCATTGATGGAGTTGAAAAACTAAACTTACTCAAAGTATTTACCAGTCCAAACGTATATGCTTTTATAGGATTTGCTGTCAGCTCTTCGTTATTTCTATCCTCATTGCTTTTAGCTGATTACTCCAAGTCCTCAGATGAAATGGAAGCATATGAGGTATATAGAAGAGATGCGCTCATCACAGGTCCTATATCACTTGTCATGGCCATTCTCATTATGCTGACACTGCGTATGGAAGCCACTTGGCTTTATAATAACATGATGGAAGACAAACCCATCTTATTTATTTCCTTGTTTTTATTCCTAGTAGCAGGCGGAGCTCTTTTACTTCCATCATCAAAAGGAAAAGGAATGCCTAGACTAGCAGTTGTTGCGATTGTTCTTCAGTATTTTTTAGCGAGCTATGTATATGGAAAAGGTCATTTACCATATGTTATTTATCCGAATGTAACCATCGAAACAGGATTTACCCATCCTGATGCTTTTCGCTCATTATTCATCACGTACATTGTAGGATTTGCTATTTTATTCCCTGGATTCTACTATTTTTGGCGCTTGTTTATGAAAGACAACCGAAAGTATATTGGAAAGAAGCCGTATTAAACTAAAGAAGTAAAGAACGATTTATCTGTTCTTTACTTCTTTTACTATGTTTACTGCAATATTAAGCGCATACGCTTTACACTTTTCTACATCTTCTCCATATGGAGCAAGCTCTACTTTTAAGCCTTCTGTCATTAAGGTGCCACCTTTTTCACATAAACATTGTTAGTTTCTCAGCTTGAATAGTTGAATCTGTGCTGCACTCAAATCGGAGTGGACAATTTTTGCACTCTTGTAATGAACTTATCTTTTGAAAAAACTTTGGCTCTTCTAGTACACCTTTCATCATTTTCAGTTTATTAACTGACTCTAAATAATTTTCAGATACAATTTCAACAGTCTCTCTCTTCCCTGTTAGAAGTGAATAGAAATGAATAGCTTTTGGCATTCTATTGAATGCATGCTTGGTAAAAACCATCATAAAGGCTGTCAGCATTTCTTTTACTTCTGATTGATCATCAATTAGAAACTTTGTTACTTCATAAGAAGAATCCGACCAATATGCTGCATCAATTAACAGTGAAATATTTGTTTCTAATTCAGGAACGTATACTCCATATTTTTCATAAACAAATAGTGGCGTATCATCTTGCAATTCACTCATAAGAAACGTTAACAAATGATCACTCACCGATGCTAGGACTTCATAGTAATGAATTTTCGATTGGAAAAGTTCCGGTGAGAGCTTGGACCAATACCTTTCAATTAATTGTAAAATAAAATATGCAGATCTTTCATATGGCGCTTTTGCATAATATTCTTTGACAACCTTATGAATGGTTACGCTGACGAGACTTCGCCAATCAACCAGTTGGTGTTTACGAGCTTTAAGCTGCCTCTGATAAAATTTATAAGGGCATTGAATAAACTCTTCAATATGATGACTAGCCAAGGTTTTGATTTGAACTTTTAATTGCATCCTGTCACCACGCTTTATAAAATCACCTGTTGCTTTATCCTTTATGATACTTGTTCAATTACTTTGCGAATTGCGCTCCATGAATGCTTAACAAAATAAATTGGCTTTTGCTGCTTTTTCGCTTTTTCTTTAATGACCTTTGCCATGTTGTGGTTAATAAAATCTGTAATCACAAGTACAAAACCAATATGATCCGGAATTTCTCGCTTCACCATATTACTTTTTCTTCCATCAAGATGAATAACTTCGTTAAACCCCTCACCTGCTAACCGATCTGTAATATGCTTTAAACGATCTCCTCCAACAACCATAACTGATGACATGTATTTCTCCTCCTATACGATAAAATTAAGTTTATTTAAAATCTTAACGATGATTTAATCTTGTTTGCTATATACATAGAATAATTGAGAATGATTCTCTTTGTCAATTATTAATTGATAAAAATTCTCAATTAATTTTCTAATCTCTCGATTATAACAATAATGAAAATTGACCATACTACATATATCACGCGTATAAAGGAGGGGAATATATGTCACAAAACGTTCTTTGTGAAGTGAATAACTGTCATTATTGGAAGCAAGGCAACCGTTGTGGAGCAGACGAAATTTACGTAGTCAGCCATGCTGGTAAAAAGGCTTCTAATAGCCGCGAAACAGATTGTAAAACATTTAAACCTGAAGATCTTTAAATCGGTTATCCTAAAACAAACTTTGTTCTATTCCTAATTAATAAAAAAGGACAACCACGCGGGTTGTCCTTTTTCATATCAACGAAAGTGAAGGTAATATATGAATACCAATCAACTTGTTCATTTTTTCAAAGCAGAAGCTGTTAAAGCCAATAAACAAACGTTCCCCATTTATGTGCAATCATTTGCTCATTTATGGCAGTATGAATGTGGAACATTAGAAACCATTCCACCTGAAATTGACCTACTTATCACTACTCGTGCTATTGAACTAGGCCTTATTTCAACACAGGTAGCTGACTAAAACTGTTGTAGCCATTTAGTCAGCTTCTTTATTTTACAAATCATCAAATCCATTTACATCTGATGCTTTTGTATATTGTCTTGACTTTTGCTCAAAGAAGTCTGTCTTACCAAGGTCAACCTCTTGATACGCAACAATCCAACGCAGCGGATTTTCAATTGGTGCATCAGGAAACGCTACGCGCCCAAATCCCATTTGATTACAGCGTTTATTTGCCATATATTCGATGTATTGACGAATATCTTTCATCGTAATTCCATCAAACTTCTCACCAATGACTGACTCAGCCCATTCAATTTCAAGCTGGGCAGCTTGTCGGAATGTTGAAGTAACAAACTCTTCAAGCTCAGCCGTACGCTGTTCTGGATTTTCATTTAGCACTTCTTTAAAGATTTTTTCAAATAACCCCACATGAAGCTGCTCATCACGATTAATATAGTTAATCATCGTGGATGTGGCAACCATTTTTTGATTGCGTGCTAAGTTGTAGAAAAACGCAAACCCACTATAGAAGAACAGACCTTCTAAAATAACATCATATACAATGGACTTTAAAAAGTTTTCAACTGTTGCCTCTTCAGCGAATGCTTTATAACCATTTGTCACAAAGTCATTGCGTGCACGAAGCTTTTCATCCGTACGCCAATATTCAAATACTTCATCTTGCTTAGCTTTTGGCACTAAGCTTGATAATACATATGAATAAGAGTGATTATGAACAACTTCCTGCTGAGCTAAAATAATCATCAGCGCATTGATTGAAGAATCCGTAACATAATCAGCAACTTTGCTCGCATAATCTGACTGGATGCTGTCCAATAAAGCCAACAAACCAATAATCTTTAAAAAGCTCTCCTGTTCATCCGCTGTAAGCTGTGGAAACTGTTTGATGTCCTGTCCCATATTAATTTCAAACGGTGTCCAGAAATTAGCTAGCATGCGCTTATACTTTGGAAACGCCCAAGAAAATCGTACATCATCCCAGTTTAAAATATTTGAGGTTTCACCATTAATAATTCCCGTTGAGCGGTTCGGGGCATTTTCATTCATAATCTCACGTTTCTTTAGACTGTTCGTCAACAAAATCGACTCCTTTCTTAGCTATGGCAGCTTTCACACTCATCAATTACTTCGCTAGACGTAGAGCGAACATAATACGTTGTTTTTAGCTTTTCTTTCCATGCAGTCATGTGTAAATCTAGTAAATCTTTTGCACGAATATCATTTTGAACATAAATGTTAAACGAGATAGATTGGTCAATATGACGCTGACGCTTTGCATTTTGCTTAATGCTCCAATGTTGGTCGATTAAATAAACAGACTTATAATACCAATTCGTTTCCGGTGACAAATCTGGAGCAGTAACTGGAATTTTATAGTTTTTCTTCTCTTCTGAATAGAACTTACGGAAAATCGGATCAATACTAGCCGTAGACCCAGCAATGATGGAAGTAGATGAATTCGGCGCAACGGCCATTAAATATCCGTTTCGAATTCCCTTTTCTTTCACAAGCGCCTGTAGCTCATTCCACTGATTACTTTCGTAACCGCGTGCTGCAAAATAAGCTCCTGTTTCCCAATCGGACCCTTCAAATAGAGGGTATGCTCCTTTTTCTTCTGCAAGCTCCATGCTTGATTGAATCGTTAGGTAAGCAATTTTTTCATATAACTCATCGCAATACTGAACAGCTTCTTCTGTTTCCCAAGCGATCTTTTGTAGAGCTAATAAATGGTTCCAACCAAACGTACCTAAACCGATAGCACGATAGCGTTGGTTTGTTAGTTTTGCCTGTAGAACTGGAAGGTTATTCAGTTCAATTACGTTATCTAGCATACGAACTTGAATGGGCACAAGGCGTTCAAGTACATCTTCCGTTACTGCACGTGCTAAGTTGATAGACGATAGATTGCAAACGACAAAGTCACCTGGTTGCTTTGTAATGACGATTTTTCCATCTTCTGTGATTTCTTCAACCACAGTTGTCATGCTTTGATTTTGCGTAATTTCTGTACATAAGTTACTGCAATAAATCATGCCCTCATGACGGTTTTGGTTAGCACGGTTCACTGTATCACGGTAGAACATATATGGTGTTCCTGTTTCTAATTGTGAAATCATAATTCGTTTAAAAATTTCAATCGCAGGCACTTTTTCTCTTGATAGGGATTCATTTTCAATACATTCACGATAACGATTTCTAAAGGAGCCGCTGCCTTCCTCTTCATCATAGAAATCTTCTAGCGAGTAACCCATTACCGTACGAACTTCATGAGGATCAAACAAGTACCAGTCTTCACGTTTTTCAACAGCTTCCATGAATAAATCCGGCAAGCAAACGCCAGTAAATAAGTCATGCGTACGCTGACGCTCGTCTCCATTGTTTAAACGTGCATCTAAGAAAGAAAAAATATCCTTATGCCATACGTCTAGATATACAGCAATTGCCCCTTGACGTTGACCCAGTTGATCAACACTAACTGCTGTGTTATTAAGCTGTTTCATCCAAGGAATTGTTCCTGATGATACGCCCTTAAACCCTTTTATATCGCTACCTCGGCTACGGATATGACCTAGATATACGCCAATTCCACCACCGTTTTTACTTAGCGTAGCTAAGTCCGTATTGCTATCATAGATACCTCGTAAACTATCATCAACCGTATCAATAAAGCAGCTTGATAGCTGTCCATAGCTTTTTCCTGCGTTCGCTAATGTCGGCGTTGCCACTGTCATGTAAAGGTTTGAAAGTGCCCAATATGACTCTTTTACCAGCGCTAAACGCTCTTCTTTCTTTTCATTTGCCATGAGTGTCATAGCAATAATTAAAAAGCGTTCCTGCGGTAGCTCGTATACACGCTTATCATGTGATGTTGCTAAATAGCGATCAGCTAATGTTAACAGGCCAATATACGTAAATAGGCTATCTTTTGTATAATCAATGGCTAAGCCTAGCTCATTAATCTCTTCCACAGAGTATGTATCCAAAAGCTGTGTACTATAAATCCCCATATCTGTAAGCTCTGTAATAAGCTTATAAAATGAGCCGTACCTTTCAGCTTGATTGTATTTTCTATTGGCGGCAGCTTTGCGATATAGCTCTTGTAAATAGATATGAGCTGCTACATATGTCCAATCTGGCTCATCCATTGAAATTCGCTCAAGTGCTGCTAAAATAAAAACATTTGCTATTTTTTCGTCCGTCATATTCTCTTTCGCAGCAACTGTTTCTACTACCTTTTCCTCATACCATGAAAAATCAAGTTGTGGAAATTTTTCACCAAGTAGTTTCATATCATAATTTACTTTTTCAAGTTTATTTAAATCTGTTGTATTAATCATAAAAATAAGTTCCTCCTTTTTCTCCAGCATAAAAAAATCGCTCACCTGACGCAGTGAGCGAATAGAACGAAGATAAAAGAAGACAAAAATGTCTTTTCTCAATCCTCGCTCTATCCTCTCACCTCCCGAAGAAGATAAAACGTCATAAAAAAGGCAGGTCTCCTGACTTATGCTTCGCTTTACTCTAAGGCCTTCCCATGATCGTTACTCACAGTGGCTATTCCTTATTTCATCAGCATTCACAGTTGCGGGGACAGTTTTGGATTTACACCAAATTCCCTTTTAAGTCTTTTTTCAGACACCTTTTCTACTGGAAAACACAAAATATAGTATATGAAGTTTTAATAAAAAACAAGATGTTGTGTTATAAACACATTATAAGGGACAACTTACAGAACTACAATATCTTTTTCAAAATAAATTCCCGCACATTTACCCCACCTTACTTAATATACTGATTTACGCCTTTGTTAAGTAAGGTTTCCTAAACATATGTAAAAAAAGAAATTTCTAAAAGTTTTGTTAGGTATTAGCAACTAGCTACTACAAACAGTCTTATTTTTCATCAAACTATTCCATCATAACATGTTTTCTCGGATTGGTTGTACTATTTGATTTATGAAATTTAATCAAACTTTTTTCACATGACTAGACAGCTGCTATATAAATAAAAAGAAAATTTTTTTAAAAACCGAACTCACAATAAAAAATCCACTTTTAAAGTGGATTTACATTATGCATATGTTTTTTGATATGTGGAAACTTTATTTAAAAATATCCTATCCACCCGATAGCCAATGCCTGGTTCTTTTGGCACATGAATTAACCCATCATCCACTTCTACTTCTGGAAGAATGACATCTTTGTTCCAATAGCGTGAAGAAGCTGAAATGTCTCCAGGTATCGTGAAATTCTCTAATGAAGCTAATGCAATATTATGAGCTCTTGATATACCCGATTCCAGCATTCCCCCTACCCATAGTCGAACATTACTTTTCTGGCACAAGTCATGAATTCGTTTTGCTTCTGTTAAGCCGCCTACCCGTCCAACTTTTACATTAATAACTTGACAGCTCCCTAACTCAATTGCTTTTCTAGCATCATCATAAGACACAATGCTTTCATCTAAGCAAACGGGCGTGCGTAGCTGCTGTTGTAAATGACGGTGATCGATAATATCACTAGAATCTAATGGCTGTTCAATCATCATAAGGTCAAATTCATCTAGCTTTTGAAGCAAATTCAAATCATTTAAGGAGTAAGCAGAGTTTGCATCTACCATCAGCGGCAGTTTTGGATAATGATTTCTAATTTGCTTAATAAGGTCATAATCAGCTCCAGGCTTAATCTTTACTTTAAAACGTTTATATCCAGCTTTCAAGTGTTCATCTATTTTATGAACCATCTTATGAATATCATCGAGTCCAACTACTACACCAGCTTCTACAGCTTCTTTTGTGCCACCAAGAGCTTGAGATAGAGACTTGTTGTTCTTCTTAGCAAACAAATCCCACACCGCACAATCTATTGCTGCTTTACTCATATGGTTTCGCTTAATCGGATTAAATATTTCCTGTAGGTCTAAAGGCGTCGTTAATCGCTTTCCAATTAAAGCCGGAAGTAAAAAATCATTGAGCATATGAAAGCACGTTTGGATGGTTTCTTCTGTGTACCAAGGAGTTGAAAATGCTACCACTTCTCCCCAGCCTGCTTCACCGCTTATATCTTCTACTTCTAAAAGAAGCAATTCTCGATTTGTCACAGTTCCATAACTAGTTGAAAACGGTGATAATAGGTTCAATTCAATAGCATGAATGGTTGCTTTATGGATTTCAATCATAGTTGACGCCCCTGTTCTATACGCTGAGGTAATTTTCGTCTAATAATTTTATTGGAAGCGGTTCTTGGTAGATCATCAACAATAAAATAATACTTTGGTACTTTATAATTGGCTAACATCGACTGACAATATGCCTGTAACTCTTCTTTTTTTATTGGTGATGTAACTACTAAAAAAGCTGCTGGAACTTGTCCCCACTGTTTATGAGGCAGCCCTGTAACCCCGGCTTCTGCAATAAGTGGATGCTTTAATAGAGTGCTCTCAATTTCTGCTGGATAGATATTTTCTCCACCTGAAATAATTAAATCTGACCTTCTATCTAATACGTATAAAAATCCATCTTCATCAAGTTTGCCGATATCTCCTGTATAAAACCAACCATTTTTTATTGCTTTATCTGTTTCTTCTGGTTTATTAAGGTACCCAGACGTTACGTTAGGACCTTTCACAGCAATTTCACCTTCTATACCATTCATTACTTCCTCACCGTTAGCATTTACAATCTTAAGCTGGCAAGGCATCAGGGGCTTTCCTGCAGATCCAAGTTTTTGAATACTATCTTCTGGAGCTAACGTTACAAACTGAGAAGAAGTCTCTGTCATGCCATACGTCTGGTAGACAGGGATTCCTTTCTCTATACAGTCGTCCAAGAGAACTCTTGGCACGGGACCTCCTCCTGCTAACATGCAGCGAAATGATTCAGGATATTTTCTGCCACCTAGTTCCTTTAACATTTGGGTCAGCATCGAAGTTACGACCGACATAATGGTCACACCTTTTGTTTCAATAGCAGCGTTTGCTTGTATAGCTTCAAACTTTGAGTGTAATACAATTCTCATCCCATAAATAACATTTCTCATTAAAATAGAAAAACCGCTAATATGAAACAAAGGCACAGCAACGAGCCAGCAGTCATTTGTCTGAAGTCCAAGGTTTAGCGATGACCCAGTAGCACTCCACCAGTGATTTCCATAAGACTGCATAACTCCTTTTGGGTTACCTGTAGTACCTGACGTATACATAATTGTATACGTATCATTTAAATCATACTGAGATTGAAGCACAATTTCTTTTTCGTGTCGATAGATAAGGTCTTGTAGCTGAATTAGTTCTGTTCCTGAAAGCAGTATGGTTTCTTCATAACTCTCATCCACAACAAGAAAGTTCGCTTTTGCATCGCTACATTGATACTGAATCTCTTGCTGCTTTAAACGCGTATTGAGTAATAGTGCTTTTGCTCCTATATAAGCTAAAGCATGAATTAATTCAATATATTCTATTCGGTTCTTCATATATATAGCAACTGTGTGACCTTTTTTTATCCCATAGCTCGCTAATTGAAAAGCTCGCTTCACCACTCGTTTATGCAGCTGTAAAAATGTAATCGATTCCGCTGCTAAGTCCACCGCAACTCGGTTAGGTGTTACTTTCGCTCGTTGACTTAACCAATTAGGTAACAAATTCATGCTTCTATTCTCCTTTCCATAGAAAAAACAGCTTGATGAATGTCATCAAGCTGTTTTGAGCATTATGGGAAACGTGGGAACTGTTTGAAGTCTGGGTTGCGCTTTTCTTTGAATGCGTCACGACCCTCTTTTGCTTCATCAGTTGTGTAATATAAAAGCGTAGCGTCTCCAGCAAATTGCTGTATACCAGCTAATCCATCTGTATCAGCATTAAATGCAGCTTTTAAGAAACGTAGAGCTGTTGGGCTCTTTTCTAACATTTCTTCACACCATTTAATTGTTTCTGCTTCTAGCTCTTCTAATGGTACAACAGTGTTAACAAGTCCCATTTCAAGTGCCTCTTGCGCATTGTATTGACGGCATAGATACCAAATTTCACGCGCTTTTTTATGACCAACAATACGCGCTAAATAGCCTGAACCATATCCAGCGTCAAAGCTTCCAACTTTTGGACCCGTTTGGCCAAAAATTGCATTATCTGCAGCAATTGTTAAGTCACATACGATATGTAAAACATGACCTCCACCGATTGCATAGCCTGAAACCATCGCAACAACTGGTTTTGGAATAACGCGAATTAATCGCTGTAAGTCTAATACGTTTAAGCGAGGAATTTCGTCTTCCCCTACATAACCACCATGCCCGCGTACTTTTTGGTCTCCACCAGAACAAAATGCTTTGTCTCCAGCACCAGCTAGCACAATTACACCAACGCTTGAATCATCACGCGCATATGCAAAAGCATTAATTAATTCCATTACCGTTTTTGGACGGAAAGCATTTCGTACTTCTGGACGATTAATTGTAATTTTTGCAATTCCATTATATGTTTCATACAAAATATCTTCATAATTACGTTGAGATACCCATTCAACTGTCATCTTTCTTCCTCCTCATGTTGTGATAAAAACTCACTTACTATTTTACCAAAAATTCTTGGTTGTTCCACATGAATTGCATGGCCAGTGTTTAAAACAACTTTATACCTACAAAATTTGAGCTGGTTAGACATGTCTTTTGCGATTTCACAAAATTTCTGATCAAGTTCACCTGTAATTAACAGGACAGGAAGCAACAAGGTATGTAACTTCTCCCAATAAGATTGTTGAGCTCCAGTTCCCATACCGATTAGACTATTTGCTAACCCGAGCTTACATTGAGCCAACCTCTCTTGACGAACTAGTGCTTGATCTTTTTCAGGCATGCGCTTTTGAGTTTTAAACATGGGGATGCTTTCCCAGTAGTCCACAAACTTCAACACACCTTGCTCCCTAATGAACGCAGCTAATTCTTCATCAGCAGCTTGCCTTGCCATTCGCTCCGGTTGTGTTTTTAAGCCCGGTGATCCACTCTCTAGAATGAGCGCTTTCACTCGTTCTTGATAATGAATGGAAAATGCCAACGCTAGACGCGCTCCCATTGAATAGCCAAGAAAAAAGGCCTTTTCAATTCGGAGCCTATCTAGAAGACTTACAATAACGTTCATCATCTGAGTCATTTTATATGGAGCTACATCGCTAGGGGAATCTGTCTTTCCATGGCCAATAATATCAATTGTAATAACCTGATAATAACGTGCCCAAGACTTCGTAAATGTACTCCAAGTTTGAGAGGAACCTGTAAAGCCATGCAATAACAAAAGGGGAGTTCCTTTCCCTTGTACTTCAACATGGTACGAAACATCTTCATATCTATAATACATCTCTTATTCCTCAAATTCAGACAAATTTATTACCTGGGAAACGTCACTCCAGATTTCACGATGTATTTCGACATTTTCTTTGCGAGCTGTTGGCACTTCAATAATGTGCAAGCCACCCTCTTTAAACGAAGCTTTTAATGCGCAGTGAAGCTCATCTGCTGTATAGGCTCTACTAAATGTACCCTCATATAACTTTGCAGCATGTTCAAACTGTAGACCTGTTGGCGTACCGAATAAAAACTCAAAATGCTTCTCTTCTTTTGACTGAGGTAAAAATGAAAAGATTCCCCCGCCATCATTGTTAATGAGCACGACTGTTAAGTTAAGATTATGCATTTTAGCAGCGAGCAAGCCGTTTAAATCATGGTAAAAAGATAAGTCCCCAATTAAAAGTACAGTATGTTCATATTCCGTGCTAACACCTAAAGCTGATGAAACAACACCATCAATGCCATTAGCACCGCGATTTGCAAATAAGTGAATTGGTTTATCTGTCGCAAAGAAAAACGAATCTACATCTCTTATTGGCATTGAGTTGCCAATAAACAAAGCCGAATTAGCTGGTAAAAGCTTTGATAGTTCCTGTACAATGCTACCTTCAAACCACTTATCTTGTAAGTTGATTTTTAACGAATCCTTAACCTGCTTATTTAATTCAATCCACTTTTCACTCCATGAATTAGAAGATTTCTTACTTCCTATATACTTTGGTAATTCACGAGCGAATAGCCCTTCGTTGCACTGAATCATATGCGTTGAGCGAAGTGTAGGATCTCGCCATCCATTACTTTCATCTACTACAAAAACAGCTTTTGGCTCATACGCTTTTAAAAATAAAGTCAAACCCTTTGACACAGGCATGGCACCAAACCGAATGACAACTTCTGGCTTCAATAGCGGTTGAATTCCTTCTTTTTTCAAAAAAGAATCGTACGTATCGATAACGAGATTTTTAGCATGATCACCGCTTCTCATCTGCGAGAGTGGATCTGCAATAATTGGAAATTGAAGATAACTTGCTAACTCTACAATAGCCTGTTTATCTTCCCCCTTTAGCTGATCTCCACATATGATCAAACCTTTTGTTTCGTCTTTTATGAACTGACCAATATGCGCAAAAGCTTGACTAGAAAGCATTGGATTTCCCTTATTAAACGAAACGTACGAGTTGTCACGCTCATGTAAGCTCCATAAATTTTCTAAAGAAAGATTTGGAACAATTGGTTCACGAAGCGGCATGTTAATATGAACAGGACCTTTTGGAGCACCAGCTGAAACGCTAACAGCTCTTCCAGCCACAGTTCGAATATAACGAATTGCCTCTTCCGCAGCTTCTGGTAAAGCTGTATCCACAAACCACTTTGCATAATGACTAAATAAGTATTGTTGATTAATTGCCTGTGGAGCTCCTACCTCACGCAGTTCATGCGGACGATCTGCCGTAATGACAAGTAGAGGAACCCTTGAGTGATGTGCTTCGACAACTGCTGGAAAATAATTTGCAGCAGCTGTTCCAGATGTACAAACAAGCGCAACAGGCTGATTTTTTGCTTTTGCCATACCTAAAGCAAAAAATCCAGCCGAGCGCTCATCAATATTTAAATGAACTTTTATCTTTTCATGCTCAGACATTAACATAGCAATCGGTGTTGAGCGAGAACCAGGGCTTACCACAACATGATTTACACCTAATTTAGCTAGTTCGTCTACAAAAGCTGCTACGTAAGCAGTTAACTGATCAGTATGGTCCACTTGCTATACCCCCTAAAGCTGATAGCATTGGATTAAATTTAATCGTTGTTTCTTCGTATTCACTCTCAGGTGTCGAATCTGCTACAATCCCACACCCTGCAAAAAGCATCGCTTGTTGTCGTTCAATTACACCTGAACGAATCCCAACAATAAACTCTCCGTTACCGTTAATATCAATCCACCCAATTGGAGCTGCATACCACCCACGATCGAACGGCTCTAACTTTCGAATAATGGACAAGGATTCTTTTTGCGGATATCCTCCTAGAGCAGGTGTTGGGTGGAGCTCTTTCAACAGAGAAAACAATGTCACACCTTTCTTGATTTTACCTCGTACAGGTGTATAGAGATGTTGGATATGCTTCGTTTTATACAATGTTGGCTGCATAGGTATTTCTACTTCCATACAATAGGCGTCCATTGCTTCTTTAATCATATGCACGACCACGTCATGCTCAATTAAATTTTTTTGGTCATTTAAAAGCTCATCACCTAGAAGCGCATCTTCTTTACGTGTTTTTCCTCGCTTAATGGAACCCGCTAAACAAGTTGAAAAAACATAGTCTCCTTCTTTCTGCACCAAACGCTCTGGAGATGCACCAACAAAATGTTGGTTTTCATTCTCAAAAATGAAGGTGTAGCTTGTAGGCTGCTCTCTCAGTAAACGCTGAATAACGTACTCTGTCGAAATTGCTTCAGTAAATGTTGCTTTTAACTGTCGAGCTAGCACGACTTTTTCAATTTTTTCTTGTTGAATTAAGGAAGTAGCATTTTGAACATTTTTTGTAAACCTTTGTACATCAATTTCTTCTTTTGTTAATAGTAAAGGTGATGAGTAGCTACTGCCATCATACTCTTGATTTATTAACAATCCTTCAAACTCTTCAATGTGCTTAAGGTGATCTTGTATATTGTCTTCACCACTTACTTTAATGTTTATACTTAGATACCCATTTCCATCTGCCTCTGTATACAGAACAGAAGGAATTACAAATTTACTATTGGAAAAATCCGTCCAATAGCTGTCCTTTTTTTGATAAGGATCAAATGAGAATCCTCCAAAAAGCAGAGGACCTGTACCATTTGGAAATTCTACGTTATTTGTATATAAAATATCTTTTTTAAAGCGCTTCCATTGTTTTTCTGTATCAAAAAAACGCGCAGACCCTTCTTTGGAAGACAGCGTATAAGCTCTTCCTAATCCAACGAACGTGTACTGTTGGTTCGAATCTCTCCAAAAGAAACGTTCTTTACAAAACTGTCTATAGCCGTTTGCATAAAAAATAAGGGGGTCAATAGGTCTTACTTTTTTGACTACGCTGACAAGTTTTGTATTACTTTCATTTCTGGCACATTCAATTGCCTTTGATAAATGATCATGTATTAACTGTTCAGTTATTGCAATCACACTACGTCCCCCCGTTTATAATCTCGTAAGTCTTTAACCAATTTATTATAAACTTTCGTTGTAAAAAAATCTAGTTTGACAACTGAATTCCTTTGATAAGATTGTATCATATCTCATCAGAAGTTAACGAGTTTGTGCTCTTGGTTTCTGCGTTACGTGATATAACTACGGAAAGTATCAACTCTCCTTCATCATTGAAAGTATCTACCACCTAGTTTTTCCATAACTAATGGAAGAAGTCATTACACATTTCATCATAAATGCCAATCATTTCACATGTGAAACACGATAGAGCTTAATTTTTTTAAATCATTTAACACATAATAATGTGGAATTGAGTAATTCAAGGGAAAAGGGAGAGAATTTTTATGATTTCCAACAAGCAGCTAAACCAATTAAGGGACGTATTATTAACTGAGCAGGAAAACTTACTAAACCAGTTAAAAGATAATAATGATTTTGGATTAACATCCCAAAGTTTACATGATTCAACAGGGGAGTTATCAAGTTATGATAACCACCCTGGAGATATGGCGAGTGAAATTTATGAACGGGAAAAAGACATTGCATTATATGAACATACACGGGAAGAGCTAGAGGAAATTAAGACTGCTTTAAATGCGATGGAGGCAACCACATATGGAAAATGTAAAACATGTGGGAAGGATATTAGCTTTGAACGACTAGAAGCAGTTCCTACCACGTTGTATTGTAAAGAGCATAGTCCATCTCAGGAAACATCACACCAAAGACCTATCGAAGAATTAAGTCCTCGTCATCCATTTGGACAATACGACCTGGACACTTCCGGAGCAACTGAATATGACGCAGAAGATTCTTGGCAAGACGTAGAGAGGTATGGAACGTCTGAGTCCCCATCTGATTTTGAAGGAGATATTTCTTCTTATAACGACACATATATTGAGCATGACGAAAACGTCGGTTATGTAGAAGACTATGAGAACTTTGTAGGTACTGATTTATATGGAAAAGAAATTGTTGTCTATCCGTCCAAGCAACATGAAGAGTATGAACAAAGCTTAGATGAAGAAGGCATCATGACCACTTTTGGTGACCTCCCTTCTCACGAGAAAGAACATTATACAGATTAACAGGAGTAGCGTAATACTCCTGTTTTTTTATGTTGAATATACCTTTAAGGGAATTTCTTAAGTGGTGACAATAGATAAAAAGGAGCCTAAAGGCTCCTTTTTTAGTATGATAATATTTGTTTTGATGAATTAATCTCCCAAATTTCCTTTGCATATTCTGATATTGTGCGATCACTAGAGAAATAACCTGATTGAGCAATATTTAACGCACTCATTTCAAACCACTTGTCTTTGTCACCATATGCTTGATTTACTTTTTCCTGTGCTTGAACGTAGGACGCAAAGTCTCTCAGTACATAGTATTCATCATTTTGCATTAACAAAGAATCATAAATTGGCTCAAATAAATCATAAGTATTCTTAAAAAAGCCGTTTGTAAGCTGCTCTAACACTTTTTTGATTCGTTGATCATGATGGTAATAATCAAATGAACGATACCCACCGTTTTGTTGATAGTGTAGAACTTCCTCGGATGATAAGCCAAAGATAAACATATTATTTTCTCCAACAACTTCCGCAATTTCTACGTTTGCTCCATCCATTGTTCCAACGGTTAAAGCACCGTTCATCATGAATTTCATATTCCCTGTTCCTGATGCTTCTTTACTAGCAGTTGAGATTTGTTCACTAACATCCGCTGCTGTAAACACATCTTCAGCTAAAGAAACACGATAGTTTTCGAGAAAAACAACTTTTAAAAACGGCGATGTGACGGGATCACTATTTACTACATCAGCCACTGAGTTAATTAACTTAATAACCTTCTTAGCATAATAATATCCTGGGGAAGCTTTTGCCCCAAAGATGAACGTTCTCGGTACAATTTTAAAGTTAGAATCCTCTTTTAAACGATTGTACAGGTACATAATATGAAGTACATTTAGCAACTGTCGCTTATAAGCATGCAGTCTCTTCACCTGCACATCAAAGATTGATTGTGGATTTATTTCAATACCAGTTTGCTTTTTGATAACTTCGCTTAAAATATCTTTTCGCTGTTGCTTTACTTTTTTTAATTGGTCTTTAAAATTTTTATCTTGAGCATAAGATTCCAACTGTTTTAATGCGTAAGGGTTTTTCACCCATTCATCACCAATGGTTTCATTGAGAAGTATTGATAATTCTGGATTCGCCTTTAACAGCCATCGTCTATGAGTAATACCATTTGTTTTATTAATAAATTTCTGTGGATAGAAATCAAAGAAGTTTTTCATTTCTCGCTTTTTCAAAATATCGGTGTGTATTTTAGCTACACCGTTTACTTTATGGCTGCCTACAATAGCTAAATGAGCCATTTTCACCATATCATGTGCGATAATTGCCATATCCTCAATTCTTTTCCATTGATAAGGATATCGTTTCCACAACTCTTCACAAAAGCGTTGGTTAATTTCTTCCACAATCATATAAATGCGAGGAAGAAGTGGCTTAAATAAATGAATTGGCCATTTTTCTAAAGCTTCAGATAACGTTGTATGATTCGTATATGAGATTGTCTGTGTAGTAATATGCCAAGCATCATCCCAGCTAAGCTTTTCCTCATCTAATAGAATGCGCATAAGCTCTGGTATAGCTAATACAGGGTGAGTGTCATTAATATGAATAGCTACTTTTTCATGTAGATTGGCAAGCGTCCCGTATACGATACGATGTGAACGAACAATACTTTGCAAACTAGCTGATACAAGAAAATATTGCTGCTTTAACCTTAAAATTTTACCATCTTCATGGGTGTCATCTGGATATAAAAATTCAGAGACTGCTTCCGTTTCTCTTTTATACTGCATTACGTCTTTATGTACTGGAAATGAGGCAGGTTCTGCATTCCAAAGTCGAAGCGTATTCACTGTAGTCGTGTCATAACCTACTACAGGAATGTCGTACGGCACAGCTAAAATAGACTCTCCGTTAATATGTCGAAATGCTAGTTTACCATTATCACTGTAATATTCAACGTCTCCCCAGAAGTTCACTTCAATGGATTGATCAACTTTCCTCACTTCCCAAGAGTTACCGTGGCGAAGCCATTGTTCAGGTAACTCTACTTGAAAGCCATCCACAATCTTTTGATCGAATAACCCATGCTTATATCGAATTCCACATCCATGCCCTGGTAAATTTAAAGAGGCTAAAGAATCTAAAAAGCAAGCAGCTAACCGGCCCAATCCACCATTCCCTAACCCAGCATCTGCTTCAATTTCCTCAATCTCTTCTAGTGAAATATTTAAATCCTTTAACCCTTCTTCAACTACTTCTTTTATTCCAAGATTAAGTAAGTTTTGTCCTAATAGCCTGCCTAATAGAAATTCAATCGATAGATAATACACTTGTTTTGAGTGATTTGATCTCTGAGCCTCATTAGTAGCAATCCAATCACTACTAATATACTCTCTCACCATATTTCCTAACGTATGGTATTGATCTTGTACCGTCGATTCTTTGAAGCTTTTCCCATAAGTCATTTCTAACTTTTTTAAAAATACTTTTTGAAAGCTTTCTTTATTAGAGAACAAGCTTATCACCCTTTCAAGATGAAATAGATGTTAAGTTCGCATATAGTTGATTGTATTTAAATGCCGATTGCGCCCAGCTATAATCTTGACTCATAGCGTCTCGCATTAATTTCTCCCACACGTCCTTATCATTGTAAAAGGAAATTGCCCTTTCAATTGTGTAAAGCATATCGTGAGCGTTATAGTTTGCAAAAGTAAATCCGTTTCCTTCATAGGTATACTCATTATACGAAAGGACCGTATCGTTTAGCCCACCTGTTTCTCTAACGATGGGTATTGCACCATAGCGTAACGCAATTAATTGACCTAATCCACATGGCTCAAACTTTGAAGGCATTAAAAATAAATCTGATCCTGCATACACTTTATGCGCTAGCGCTTCATTAAAACCAATAATTGCTTTTACCTGATTGGGATACTGAGATTCCATCTCTTTAAAAAATGATTCAAATTCTGCTTCACCTGTTCCCAGTATAACAACCTGCGCATCTAAACGAATTATTTCATGAAAAACATGCTTTACAAGATCTAACCCTTTTTGCTTTGTTAATCGCGTGACCATTGAAACAAGTGGAACATCATTTCTCACATCTAATCCAAGGTATGCTTGTAAATCTTCTTTATTCTTATACTTACCTGCTAAATCTTGAGCTGAGTAGTTAAATGCAATTAATTCATCATTTTCCGGATTATAGGCTTGGTCATCAATACCATTTACAATCCCTATCAAATCCTGGTCTCGTTGTCTTAGTAACCCATCTAACTTTTCACCATAATAAGGCATTTGGATTTCATTTCGATAAGTTGGGCTCACTGTCGTAATTTTATCCGCAGAGACAATGCCGCCTTTCATAAAATTTAAATTGCCATAAAACTCTAACTGGTTGGACGTAAAATGATACTCATTTAAGTTTAATAGCTCATATAAATTCTGCTTTGGAAAGATACCCTGAAATTGTAAGTTATGAATGGTGAATACTGTCTCAATATGGTCATACATACTATATTGTGCTCTTAATAGAAACGGAATCATGGCTGTATGCCAGTCATGACAATGAATAATATCCGGCTCATTTACTAGAGTTGGAATAGCCTCTAGTACCGCTTTGGAGAAAAAAGCAAAGCGCTCCGCATCATCATAATGACCGTACAGACTATCTCTTTTAAAATAGTATTCATTATCGATAAAAATGTACTGAGTACCATTCATTTCTAGCGTATAAATCCCACAATATTGTCTTCTCCAGCCAACTTGGACGTAGATCACTTTTTCTAGAGTCATCTGCTCACTGTACTTCTCAGAAATCAAGCTATACTTAGGCATAATCACGGACACGTTAGTACCCAACTGCTTCAATTCTTTAGGCAAAGCACCAGCTACGTCTGCTAATCCCCCTGTTTTAATAAAGGGTACACATTCTGACACTGCAAATAATACATTCACGAATTCATCAACGCTCCTTGAACTGTTCCTTTTGCTAATACTCTTGGTAGATTAGGTTCACCATTCAACTCTTCATGGCTACCTATTTTTACATCTTTATCTAAAACAACATAGTTTAATACACTATTCTCAAGAATAGCTCCTTTTTGCATCACGATACTATTTTTAACAACTGCACCTTTTCCTATCTTTACTCCTCGGAAAATAATACTATTTTCCACATGCCCTTCAATAACGCAACCGTTAGCAATCATTGAATTTTTCACGACAGCTGTTTTTGCATAGCGTGTTGGAGGTTCATCTTTTGTTTTTGTATAGATTGGACGAGTTCTTAAAAATAGCTGCTTCCATGTTTCTGCAGATAAAATATCCATACTAGCTTTATAATAGGCTTCTAGCGAATCTACTTGAGAAAGGTACCCATTTTGCTCATACGTGATCACTTTCGAGGACGAAGAAAGATAGTGTACGAGCTCTGTAATCGTATCAAAGTCTTGGGTTTCATTTTGTAGGATATCAAGTAACGCTTTTTTATTAATAATGTATATATTTAGAGGTGTATTACCGTTCACTACTGACGTTACAACTGCACCTTGAGCTACATGACGCTTTAATACTTGGTTAAAATCAATGGTACAAATGGTATAGCTGTTTGCAATAATAACGTAATCTTGTTTACTTCGAAGGAAATAATCAATATGATAGCGGAATTGAGCAATTAGCGATGGGTCTTCTAATTTTAAATCGTTTTTTACAGGTGGAAAAATGAATAGACCATCTCTTTTTCGGTCTAAATCCCACTCCTTGCCTGAACCAATATGGTCGGTAAGGGCACGATAGCGATCTTTCGGAAATATAGCTACGCTTTGCACACCAGAATTAACCATGTTTGATAGCATAAAATCAATTAATCGGTAGCGTCCTGCAAATGGAACAGCCGCAATTGAACGATAAAAAGTTAATGGTTGTAAGGAGCTCGTAGTTGTGCAAGCATCAATAATGCCTAGCATTTGATTATTCAATGTAGTTCATCCTCTCTGTTAATTAAATGCGTTATGAAATGGACTCTAACAGTTCATTCGTCACTAAAATAACTTCTTCTTTTCCCTTGGTTGGCTTAATAATTGTTCCATCTGGAATAATTACGTCTGACGGAATAATAGCATTTTCAATATATACGTTTACGCCAACCTTTGCTGATGGCATCACAACGCTTCGCTTTACTTCTGAACCACTACCAATTTGTACACCTGGAAATAACACGGAACGTTCAATACTACCTTCAACTACGCAGCCTTCATTGACTAATGATTCTACGACGCATGCTGTTGGAGCAATGTATTGAGGGGGTTGACTCGGATTTACGGAATAGACCTTCCACGAAGAGTCAAATAAATTGAGCTCATCACTTTCATCTAATAAATCCATATTTGCTTCCCATAGGCTCTTAACCGTTCCTACATCCTTCCAATATCCTTTAAATGGATATGCCATTAAACGCTTTTTCTCTTCTAACAATAGCGGAATGACATCTTTTCCGAAGTCATGACTAGAATAAGGGTTACGTGCATCCATTTCTAAATATTCTTTAAGAATATTCCATTTAAAAATATAAATACCCATAGATGCCAAGTTATTTTTTGGATACTGTGGCTTTTCATCAAATTCTTGAACTTCTAAGGCTTCATTTGTATTTAAAATTCCAAACCTACTTGCTTCATCCCAAGGAACTTCAATTACTGAGATAGATACATCTGCTTCTTTTTCAATATGATAATCTAGCATACTTTCATAATTCATTTTGTAAATATGGTCTCCTGATAAAATTAACACATACTCAGGCTCATACTGGCATAGGTAGTTTAGGTTTTCATAAATAGCGCTGGCAGTTCCTTTATACCACTTTACCCCTGATGACTCTGAATAAGGAGGTAATACAGTAACGCCTCCGTCTCTTCTATCTAAGTCCCAAGCGCTTCCAATACCAATGTAAGAGTGTAAGAGTAAAGGCTGGTACTGCGTTAAAATTCCAACTGTTTCAATCCCAGAGTTGGAGCAATTGCTTAGCGCAAAATCAATAATTCGATACTTCCCACCAAATGGAACAGCTGGCTTTGCTAAATTTTTTGTAAGCGAACTTAATCGACTACCTTTTCCTCCTGCCAACAACATCGCTACGCACTTCTTTTTTAACATTGTTTCTTCTCTCCCCCCGTTTTTTCTTTGTTCTCATGATGCTAATCCCAAAGGGTGGTACATCCATTTCAATATGAAATGGTAGACCATGAAATCCTTCTTCGATTACTTTTAAAGGTTTTGGGTTAACAACTCCAGAACCTCCAAAATCAACATGATCACTATTGATGACCTCAACATATTCTGTGTTTAGAGGAACACCTACTTTATATGCATGATATGGAACATCTGAGAAGTTACATACCACAACAAGCTTATCTTGACTATTTGTTGATGTTCGAATAAATGAAAAGATTTTTTGTTCTCGATTATTCACATCAATCCAAGAGAAACCCTCTTCTTGATGATCTAATTCATAAAGTGGTTTACTTCGTTTATAAATCTTAAGAAGTTCTTTGAAATAGCTATTTAAACTTTGGTGCATATCAAAGTCATATAGCTGCCAATCTAAATCACTTGCGTCTTTCCACTCATCAAACTGACCAAATTCTCCGCCCATAAATAGCAATTTTTTGCCAGGATGAGCAATAAAATAACCGTATAATAACCGAAGCTGTGCAAATTTCCTCCAATAGTCTCCAGGCATTTTATTTAACAATGATTTCTTTCCATGAACTACTTCATCATGAGAGAATGGTAAAATAAAGTTTTCATTAAAGGCATACATTAAAGAGAAAGTCATTTTTTCATGAAGATTTGCTCTTTGATGAATGTCGGCTTCCATATAAGTTAAAACATCGTTCATCCAGCCCATGTTCCATTTATAATTAAAACCTAGCCCACCGTCATATGTAGGAGCCGTAACTAATGGCCAATCCGTTGAATCTTCAGCCATCATTAAGATAGTCGAATCATAAGCAAAAACCGCCTCATTCAGCTTTCTTAAGAATTGAACAGCATATTGATTCTCAACCAATTCATGAGAATTTGGCCAATATAACATATTAGCAACAGCATCGACTCTAAAACCATCAATGTGAAAGTATTCTAACCAAAAAAGTGCATTTGATATTAAGAAACTTTGTACTTCCGGTTTACCTAAGTCAAAATTAGCCGTGCCCCATGTATAGTTTTCGCGATCTAATTCGTTCTTATATTCATACGTGGGTGAACCATCAAACATATATAATCCATGCGCATCTTTACAAAAATGCCCTGGAACCCAATCTAAAAGAACACCTATGCTGCTTTGATGACACTGGTCAATAAAATACATTAAATCATGTGGTGAACCGTATCGACTGGTTGCAGAAAAATAACCAGTTCCTTGGTACCCCCAAGATTTATCGAGCGGATGCTCAACTAGAGGTAATAGTTCGATATGAGTAAACCCTTGTTCTATTACATAAGGAATTAACTCTTCAGCTAACTCACGATACGTATATAGTTCACCATCCTCATGAACTTTCCATGAACCAGCATGTAATTCGTAAATACACATAGGCTTTTCATAAATAGTTTGTTGTTTCTTCTTACGTTTCCAATACCGATCTCCCCACTTGTACCCTTCTAAATAATAAATTTTAGAAGCAGTATCGGGTCTTACTTCACTATGAAAAGCATAAGGATCAGCTTTTAGTAGTTTTGTTCCATCACGAGTTGTAATTTCATATTTATAAATCATATCCTCTTCAAGATACGGAATGAATATTGTCCATATCCCTTCAGAATTTAATCGCTCTAGCCGGTGATTCAAACCGTTCCATTCATTAAAATCACCCACAATACTTACTGCAGAAGCATTAGGAGCCCAGACAGAAAAACGTACTCCCTCTGTGCTGTTTATTGTTAACTTATGTGCCCCAAAAAGCTTATAACTATGAAATAAATTTCCTTCGTGATAAAGATGGATGTCAAAATCAGTAGGTTGAACAGTCGAATTCAAAAATACCCCTCCTTGATAACAATTAACCTAGTAAATAAACCTTCTTCTATCATTTCTATTATCTAATTTACATTCCATAAAGCAGCTGTTTTTTCCTTCTTCTCTGAATATTTTTACGAAAATAAAAAAACCATCTATTTATTAGACGGTTTTCAAATAAATAAAAAAGGTTTGCATAAATGCAAACCTTTTTAGATATGACCCGTACGGGATTCGAACCCGTGTTACCGCCGTGAAAGGGCGGTGTCTTAACCACTTGACCAACGGGCCATTATTAAAATTGACTGGCGGAGAAGGAGGGATTTGAACCCTCGCGCCGCTTACGCGACCTACACCCTTAGCAGGGGCGCCTCTTCAGCCTCTTGAGTACTTCCCCAATATAATGGCTCCACAGGTAGGACTCGAACCTACGACCGATCGGTTAACAGCCGATTGCTCTACCACTGAGCTACTGTGGAATAATAAATGGTGGGCCTAAGTGGACTCGAACCACCGACCTCACGCTTATCAGGCGTGCGCTCTAACCAGCTGAGCTATAGGCCCATTATGGAGCGGGTGATGAGAATCGAACTCACGACATCAGCTTGGAAGGCTGAGGTTTTACCATTAAACTACACCCGCTTAATTATATGGGGCGACTGATGGGAATCGAACCCACGAATGTCGGAACCACAATCCGATGCGTTAACCACTTCGCCACAATCGCCATATAGATGGTGGCTCGGGACGGAATCGAACCGCCGACACAAGGATTTTCAGTCCTTTGCTCTACCAACTGAGCTACCGAGCCTTCTTATAATGGCGGTCCCGACGGGAATCGAACCCGCGATCTCCTGCGTGACAGGCAGGCATGTTAACCGCTACACCACGGGACCACTTTGGTTGCGG